>JBDHYT010000007.1:0-20169 GCA_039811485.1 Marinilabiliaceae bacterium
ACCAATACATAACTTCACTAAACACGGCCTCGGCAGGTTGCAAAATATAGCCTGCAGCCCCCATCACAATTATAAGTATTATAACAGCTAACCAAAGCTTCTTCAATCTACCAACCATCTCAATCATAAATAGTTCTGTTTTAAATTGTTTTATCAAAAGGCAAGCGGTTAACCAACGACCGTCCCAGAGTCACCTCATCGGCATACTCAAGCTCATCGCCTACCGACACACCCCGGGCTATTGTAGTGATATCAACCGGTGCGCCATTCAGTCTCTTAAAGATATAAAAATTGGTTGTATCGCCCTCCATTGTGGTACTAAGGGCAAGAATAACCTCTTTTACACTACCACTACGTGCTCTTTCCTCCAATGCCGAAATGTTAATATCGTCGGGACCCACACCATCCATTGGCGATATTACACCGCCAAGTACGTGATACAAGCCGTTGAACTGCCGGGTATTCTCAACCGCCATCACATCGCGGATAGACTCCACCACGCAAATTACCGAACCGTCGCGCTTATTGTCGGCACAGATATGACAGATATCGGTATCGGAGATGTTGTTGCAACTCGTGCAATACTTTATATCGCTTCGCATCTGACGTATTGTTTCAGCGAACATATTAACCGACCCTGCTTCCTGCTTAAGCAAATATAACACAAGGCGGAGTGCAGTCTTACGCCCGATACCCGGAAGCCTAGCAAATTCATTTACAGCATTCTCGAGCAAACGGGATGAATATTGTTGTGAACTCATCATTTTAAACTATTGCAGCACAATTATAGTAATTATTTACCGAATTATACGCAAAAGATTGAAGCCATATATAAAAGAACAGATGCCGGTAATCACTCCGGCATCTGTAAAATAAAGCTGTATAACATTTAATAAGCTCGTGTTGTTGGCTCTACACGACTTCTCCTAATGTTCGGTAATAATTGATAATCACTTATCGTCAGCTGTTGCAAATTTCAAACCGTTAACCTTATTCCATGCTCCACGGGTAAAGTCGGGAATAGCAACAGGTGCTGAGTTGTTTTCGAGTGATATTGCAGTCAATGGCACAAGGCAGCACCATTCGGCAAGGTCATAAACATCCATATCGAGAGGAAGTCCATTCTGAAGACAGTAGATAAGACGATAGTCCATGATGAAGTCCATGCCACCGTGTCCACCAACTTTCTTGGCTTTCTCCTCAAGTTCGACATGAATAGGATGCTTATATTTATCCATCAATGCCTTTTTAATTTCGGGCGACACGAAACTGTGAGCATTCAGGTTCTCGTGATCCGGAGTGATGTCGGCTCCAACCTGGCTGGCATCAAGAGCATATCCTTCAACAGGATATTTATTGGCAAATCCCTTGGTTCCGGTAAGCTGGTACATGCGGCTATATGGGCGTGGCGATGTAACATTATGCTGTATCTGAATTGTTTTACCATTTTCAGTACGAATCATAGTCACTGTATGGTCGCCATTCTTGAAATCGGAAACAGTCTCGCCGGTCTTCTCTTTAATATATTCGATATTACCAACAGGCTTAGTGTCAACGCAGACCAGATAGTTCATTTTATCGCCACGGTGTATATTCAGCAATTGGCATGCAGGGCCGAGGCCGTGAGTAGGATAAACATCACCACGGTGCTCGCGGTTGTAATCCATTCTCCAGTTGTTCCAATAGGCACCCCAGAAATCTTTAAGCGAGTGGATATATGCACCTTCGGTATGAAGAACCTCTCCAAAAACACCATTCTGAGCCATGTTAAGAGTGGTTAGCTCAAAAAAGTCGTAAACACAGTTTTCTAACTGCATACAGTGCTTGCGGGTTTTTTCGGATGTATTGATAAGTGACCATATTTCGTCAAGAGTCATAGCAGCAGGAACTTCAATGGCAACATGCTTACCATCCTTCATTGCCTGAACACCAATGGTGGCGTGACTTTTCCAGTCGGTGGCAACATACACAAGATCTACATTTGGAAGAGCCGTAACCTTGCGCCATACAGCAGTATCGCCGTAAAACTCCTGGGCCTTGGGTAAACCTTTGCCCTCTAACATCTTATTAACTTTGGTTACATTAGACTCAACCACATCGCAAAGTGCAACAATCTCCACACCGGGAATATTGGTCATGCGCGATACGGCACCGGGGCCACGCATTCCAAGGCCGATAAATGCAACTCTCACAGTTGGAAGCGGTTCGGTGCGTAGCTGCACCACATCCTGCTGACCTGCAGGACGCACCGGCACCTTAGTTTCAATCATATAGCTCCGCGGGCCGTTGTTGGCTGCATTGGAACCACAACCCGACAATACGCCTACTGTCAACACCAGTGCGGCAATCATCTGAAAATAGAACTTTTTCATGCTAAATATTTATGTGTTAGAATGACAAAAAACTTTTAATTTCTTATACAAAGATTGTCAGTTTTTACCACTTTAGTCATGAATTATTAAGCAAATGGCATGACAAAAAAAACAATTAGTAGTAATTTTTATTCATCAATCAGTAAAAAATCACCATCAAAAAAACCAAATTCAGAAGTATTGTGCGGTATATCAATTATTTAAACAATCACCACAACATACAATTACGGATTGACACTTTTTAACACCTTTGTTTGATTTCTAAATCACGCCGACGCCGCTTCTTCCTTCCCAAATTCAATAATAAATCGCATTTTTGCACACACAATTCAATCCATGAGCACATTAATAACAGGACTTACTGTAATAGGCTATCTGGCACTATTACTCATCACCTCAAGGCTATCATCGCGCCGCAGCGACAATACCACATTTTTCACAGGCAATCGCCAAAGCCCCTGGTACATAGTGGCAATTGGCATGGTGGGGGCTTCAATATCGGGCGTCACATTTGTTTCGGTGCCGGGGTGGGTAAAGGCAACCGGATTCACCTATATGCAAATGGTGATGGGCTATTTCATTGGCTATATGGTTATTGCCAACATCCTGTTACCATTGTACTACCGGATGAATCTCATTTCGATATATTCGTATCTTGGCGAGCGGTTTGGAAAGAGAAGCCACAAAACAGGTGCTGCATTTTTTATTCTCTCCAGGCTTGCCGGTTCATCGGCCCGGCTCTACCTGATGGTTAGCGTATTACAGTTTGTGCTGTTCGATAAGTTGCAGATTCCATATTATGTCACAACCATTCTGACCCTGTTCACGGTATGGCTCTACACCAACAGAGCCGGAATCAGAACAATAATTTTTACCGACACACTGCAGACAATAATATTTGTAACATGCGTGGCTGCAACGATATTCATAATAATCAGAAGCCTAAATCTCAGTATCGGAGAGAGCTTTGAACTGATTAGGAGCAGCCGGTTTTCAAAAACCTTTGAATGGAACGACTGGCGATCGACCACCTATTTTTGGAAACAGATAATTACCGGAGCCTTTATCACCATAGTGATGACCGGCCTTGACCAGGATATGATGCAGAAAAACCTCAGTTGCAAATCGTTAGCTGAGGCAAAAAAGAATATGTATTGGTATGGCTTTGCCTTCATCCCGGTAAACCTACTTTTTCTGATTTTGGGTGCACTCCTTTACATCTTTGCAGAAGCAAACCAGATTGCACTTCCTGCCAAGGCCGACGATCTGTTTCCGGCCATTGCAGCAGGAGGATACCTGCCACCACTTGTAACCATTCTTTTTGTATTAGGCCTGATGGCGGCTGCACTTTCGAGTGCCGACTCAACACTTACAGCTCTTACCACCTCATTTGCAATCGACATTATGGATGTTGAATCAATGCCCGGAGCAAGAGCTGAACGGATGCGGAAACGGATTCACATAATATTCACAGCAATAACCGGAATGATTATTTTAATATTCTTTGCAATAAAACAGGACACCATTATATCAACCATATTCACAATGGCCGGTTACACTTATGGCCCACTGTTAGGCCTCTACTCGATAGGCCTGTTTACAAAAATAAAAATATCAGACATGGTGATTCCTTATGCAGCCATTGCCGCACCGTTGATAACATGGATAATACAGTGCTTCGACCAACAGATATTAGGATTCAGGCTCGGCTACGAAGCATTGTTAATTAATGGTGTCATAACAATAATAATGATGTTACTACTGACACCACGAAATAAAAAGCAAAAAAATGCTAATTACTGATGAAGGAGTAACGACATCTGAAAATAAAAAACTATTTTTATACAAAACCATTTAATACGATTTATATGAAAACATTGAAGAAGATAATTCTTAGTTTGCTGGTTATTCCATTTCTTTCGAGCTGCGGATACAACTCCATGGTTGAACTATCAGAAGGTGTTGATGCCCAATGGGCTCAGGTTGAGAACGTCTATCAGCGCCGTTCGGATCTTATCCCTAACCTGGTAAATACTGTGAAAGGGTATGCAGCCCACGAGCAGGGCACACTTACGGCAGTAATCGAGGCCCGGTCGAAAGCCACAAGCGTAAACATTGATGCCAACAACCTGGATGCAGAGTCGATTAAGAAGTTTCAGGAGGCACAAAGCGGTCTTACTCAAGCACTTTCAAAATTAATAATGCTTCAGGAAAACTATCCCGATCTTAAGGCAAATGAAAACTTCAGAGATCTTCAGGCACAGCTTGAAGGAACCGAAAACCGTATTACCGTTGAGCGTCAGAAATTTAATGATGTGACCCGCCAATACAACACATACATCAAGCGATTCCCCAATAATATAATTGCCGGGATGTTCAGTTTCGACCAGAAACCATATTTCCAGGCAGAAGAGGGAGCACAAAAAGCACCAAAAGTAGAGTTTTGATGAAGCCCCGAAAATTCTTTACCCCAGAGGAGCGGAAACAGATTGAAGATGCCATCCGTACAGCAGAGCTAAACAGCTCGGGCGAGATACGGGTGCATCTCGAATCAGCCTGCAAAGAGAATGTGCTGGATCGCACAGCCTATCTTTTCGAAAAATTAGGCATGCATAAGACACAGCAGCGCAACGGTGTGCTGTTTTATCTTGCCATTGCCGACCGCAAATTTGCAGTAATAGGAGATGTTGGTATTAACAGTAAAGTGCCTGAAAACTTTTGGGATGCCATAAAAGATACATTGACATCCCACTTCAAAGAGGGCAATTTTGTTGATGGATTTACCAAGAGCATTATCTTATGCGGCGAACAACTTAAAGCCCACTTTCCCTACCAGGATGACGACATAAATGAACTGCCCGATGAGATTTCGTTTGGCAGATAAAAAAGACAAAATGCGTAAATTACTAATAATCATCTTCTTCGCAGTAGTATCGGCAGTAAATGGTCAGAATATTCCCGACACACCTACACCGCAACGACTCGTAAATGATTTTGCCTCAATACTGACCCGGCAACAGATTGAAGCCCTTGAAGATTCGCTGGTTACATTCTACCGGCAGACAAGCACCCAGATTACCATAGTTACCACCAACGATTTGGGCGGGACTTCGGTAGATGATTACGCCTACAAACTGGGCGAGAAATGGGGCGTTGGACACGATGGCCGCAACAATGGCATTGTGATGATAGTAAAACCCAAAACAAGAGAGTCGCGAGGTGAGGCATTTATTGCAACAGGCTATGGCTTGGAAGGCGTGGTGCCCGACTTGGTAGCCCGTCGGATTGTTGACAGCGAAATGATACCGCATTTTCGCGAAAATGATTACGCAGGAGGAATAGAGGCCGGTGTCAGAACACTGATGCAACTTACCAGAGGCGAGTTTACCGCCGAAGGCTATCTCAATGACGATTCGGCTACGGGACTGGGAGCAGCCATTATTTTCATATTCTTCATAATATTTATAGTAATCCTTGCTGCATCATCAAAAAACAATCAAAGCACAAGCATTGGAAAAGATATTGGAATGATGACATTTCTTTCGATGCTGGCTGCATCAAACCGTAACAACCATGGCAAATGGGATAATTTCAACAGCGGTTCGGGCAGTTTCGGTGGTTTTGGTGGTAGCAGTAGAGGCGGTTTTGGTGGCTTTGGAGGAGGCCACTTCGGAGGTGGTGGAGCTGGCGGAAGCTGGTAAGCAGCAGAAAACTTCAGAAAAAAATCAGCAAAAGAATTGGTTTAAGAAGAGGGAATTATTAATTTTGTAACCATTATATAATGTTATGCAATATGGTTACAGATGATTTTCTGACACTTTCGGAGACTGCCTAGTTACTGGGTAAAAATAAGGAGACCTTGCGCCGTTGGGATCGCGAAGGAAAACTTACTGCGGTTAGAGAGCCGATGAGTAATTACCGAGTTTACAGAAAATCTGAAGTATTACAGCTGTTCGCAGATTTTGTTCAGCCACAACAGCAAGAAACAACAGACAATCAAACAATTGCAAACAACAAATATAGTAGCATTGAGCTATTTGCCGGTGCAGGAGGCTTAGCAATAGGACTGGAACAAGCAGGCTTACATTGTGTTGCACTGAATGAAATAGACCGGTTTGCATGTGCAACCCTACGGAAAAACCGTCCGAACTGGAATGTGTTGGAAGGAGACATAAAGGATTTCGATTTTTCACAATATGAAAACAAGATTGATGTTGTAACAGGAGGGTTTCCATGCCAGGCATTCAGTTATGCCGGAAAGAAGTTAGGCCTGGCAGATGCACGCGGAACACTTTTTTACGAGTTTGCACGGGTGGTAAACGAAACCAAACCACTTATCTGTGTTGGCGAAAATGTAAGGGGACTTCTCAGTCACGATAAAGGCAACACGCTAAAAGGAATGATTTCAATATTAGACGAAATAGGTTACCGCATTGTACCTGTACAAGTTCTTAAGGCTATAAACTATAAAGTGCCGCAAAAAAGAGAACGCCTGATATTGGTTGGAATCAGAAAAGACATCGCAGTAAACTTCGAATATCCCAAACCTCATCGCAAGGTCTATACCCTTAAAGACGCACTTCGTAAAGGTGAACTTTTCGATTGTGACGTACCTCAATCGGTTGGAGCCAAATATCCGGAATCAAAGAAAGCGGTTTTGGATCTTGTGCCTCAAAAAGGTTACTGGCGCGACCTGCCTTTGGAGATTCAAAAAGAGTTTATGGGAGGAAGTTTTTATTTGGGAGGAGGCAAAACAGGTATTGCCAGAAGAATAGGCTGGGATGAACCCTGCCTGACACTTACATGTAGCCCTGCACAGAAACAAACAGAAAGATGCCATCCCGAAGAAACCAGACCTTTTACGGTAAGAGAGTACGCAAGAATTCAAACATTCCCTGACGAATGGGTATTTGAAGGCTCTATGGCACAACAATATAAGCAGATTGGCAATGCAGTGCCGGTAAATTTGGGTAGAGAAGTGGGTTATGCAATTGTAAAATTTTTGAACGAATACTACAAATCCGAAAAACTGTTATAGTAGTTATAGTTATCAAATGTAATCTGGTCAATTACAGAACGCCCTGAAATTCTACTATCTGATAGAATTTCGTCCAATGCCGATTCTGTCACTGCATTAGTTGTACATTCTAATGATTGCATATAATCTTTAATAGCTAAGGGAAGTGCTCTATAAAGTTGATAAAGAGCATCATCACAACCGGTTAACAACGCGTAAAATCTATCACCCGAAATTTTATAAACCCTACTGTGACTATACTCCTTTCCGTTAATCTCACCTCTCCACAGTTCTTCAATACTACTTTTGGCAAGAATCTGAACCCAGCAGCTTAATCCTCCTGTCAATATCCTGACGATACTCGCCATTGTTAAGGCTTTGGGCAAGTGCCAGATACTCTCTTGCTGCAACATAATTAGCAGCATCAATCATAATCTGTGCACAAAAAAGTGCTGCATAGGGGCCGAAATACCGCTTGTCGCCATGCGAAACTGCAATTGTAGCGTCGTAGTACCTCAACGCATCCTTCAACCGCCCCTCCTTGTGTGCAATGCGCCCAAGCCTGTAGCTCTGCTCTGCCTTATGAGTGGTGGTGTAAACTTCGGTTCTTGCCCAGTACTCAGCCGACAATAAATCGCCATAATCGAAATAGAGTCTCGATTGAAGCAGTGCAACATTCCACTCCGACATGCGCCTGCACTCATCAACTGCCTGACGATCAACAGATGACACTGGCTGGTGCTGAAGCGATTTATCGCCCCACTGCGATGCACCCTGCCTATCACCCTCAATAAACCTTACACGGGCAAGCTGCAAAAAGGCATCATTCTTAAACGAATTACCTTTGTAAGATTCAACAAAGCGGACTAATTGCTTTTCTGCCTCTTTGGTATTGCCGGCCATCAGCAATATACGCCCATGCTGATAACGCAACAACGGCATCGTGTCGAAAGCACTCTTCCGAAGACCATTCAACAGCGATAGAGCCTCACCTCCCCTATTCTGACGAATCAATATACCTGAGTAAAGAAATTTCACAAGAGGCGACTGACTTTTAATAACATCTTCGTCTAAAGAAAAAGATGATTTAATCTCTTCGGGTTGGAACAACTGAAGGGCATAGAGCAACATAATCTCCGATTCGGTAATCAACCCTTTTTGTTTCTGTTGACTATTATATACTGACAATTGCCTTATTCCAAGCTGGCTGTCGCCACTCAGCCCGGCCAAATCAGTAAAAAAACGCATATTGTCGGGAATCCTGGCCCACAGCACATTAAATATTCCACACAGCTTCAGCTGCCAGGATGAAGTGCCCAAATCATGCTCATTGGATACAAAAACTTTATGCGCCCTGTAAAGTGCCATTCCCCCCTGAAAATTATTTCCGCGCGATAGCTCCACCATGCCATACTGAAGCATCATATTGCTGTAAAAAACACGCTGCCAGCCTGTTTTACAACCCTTTACGCCATCAATGCTTTTTTTGTGGGCATCAGCAAACAACCGGTAATTCTTATTGTCATCGCAGAGAAGATAATCTACAAAAGCTTTGTAATGGGTAAGGTAATCAACCGATAAACTCTCGTTATCATTTTGTTGCAACTCTTTAATAAGCCTCTGGTATCCGGCGTTATCGATATTCAATATATCCTCAAGCACTTCGGAGGCCTTTGTTGAGAAACCGGCTTCGGAGGCAGACAGAATATTGGATAAGAACAATAGCGGGAAAATAAAGGCCAATAAATGCATAATAGAAACAACAGCTTGAGATTCACATGTTTACACGGCAAGCAAAATAAAAAAAGCCGGCAATTACCACCGGCTTAATATTAATTTCATCCAATTAGTTATGCTTCTTCGGTTGCTCCGAGTTCGTCGTCAACCAATATACGGCCGCAATATTCGCACACTATGATTTTTTTGCGGGTACGGATATTTAACTGTCTCTGTGGCGGTATTTTATTGAAACAACCACCGCATGCATCACGCTGTACAGTAACCACGGCAAGGCCGTTACGTGCATTTTTGCGAATCCGCTTATAGGCTGCCAGCAGACGCTCATCGATGAGCAACTCTAACTTCTCGCCTTCGGCAATCATCTTCTGCTCGTCAACCTTTGTCTCATCAACAATTTCAGTAAGCTCATTCTTCTTGGCCTCCAAGTCGGCCTTACGCTCTTCAACCTGGCTTTTTGAACCTTCAACCTGCTCTTTTTTAATCTTCATCTCGGCAGTAAACTCACGGATACGCTTTTCGGCAAGCTCTTTCTCGAGGTTTTGGAATTCAATCTCTTTCGACAATGAATCAAACTCGCGGTTATTACGCACATTCGACTGCTGTGCCTCATATTTTTTAATCAGAAGATCGGCCTCTTTTATCTCATTCTTCTTGGCTAAAATAGAGTCGCTCATCTTCTTTACTTCTGCCTCCAGATTCTGCATCCGTGTCACAAGCCCCTCAATCTCATCTTCCAAATCCTGAACCTCAAGTGGCAGCTCCCCTCTAAGAGTGTGAATCTTATCGATTGCCGAGCTGACTTTCTGAAGGTCGTAGAGTGCCTTTAGGCGTTCTTCTACCGACATCTCATTTACATTTGCCTTTGGATCAATTGTTGCCATTCTGCTAAAAATATTTTATAGGATTTGTATTTACTTTCGATAAACAGAGTGCAAAATTAGATATTTTTTTTGTAAGTAACTCAAAAAAAAGTTCTTTAGTAAACTGTTCGCTCTCATAATGTCCGATATCGGCAATAATAAGCCTCCGTTCGGCCTCAAAAAACTGGTGATACTTAAAATCTCCCGTAATAAAAATATCGGCACCGGCACCTATCGTCTTACCAAGAAGGAAGCTGCCGCTACCGCCTGCAAGAGCAACCCGCTTGATGGGACGGCCAACAAACGGCGTATGCCTAATATACTGAACATTAAACTCTTTCTTCACAAGTGCAAGAAATTCTTCTGGTTCCATGGTATGCTCAAGTTCACCAACCATACCATAGCCAACGCGGTCCCATTCGTTATGAAGGGCTATAATATCGTAGGCTACCTCTTCGTAGGGATGAGCACCGAGCATTGCCGCAACCACACTCTTTTTCTGAAACGCAGGCAACACCACTTCAACACGTATCTCAGGCTCACGATGCAACTCACCAACACTTCCGGCATACGGATTGGCTTCACTTCCGGCCCGGAAGGTACCATAGCCATCGGTGTTGAAACTACAACTATCGTAGTTGCCAATGTTGCCGGCACCGGCATTAAACATGGCGTCACGCACCTCCTCCGCATGGGCTGACGGCACAAAAACAATCAGTTTTAACAACCCTGCCCCACCGGGACTAAGAATACGACATCCTGTCAATCCCAATTTCTGCGCCATACGGCCGCTAACGCCATTGTAAACCCTGTCGGCATTGGTGTGCGCAGCAAATATAGCAATATCGTTTTTAACAGCTTTGATAATCAGCCTCCCGGTATCGCTAAGCTGGTTGATTCGCTTAACACCCTCAAACATAACCGGATGATGAGCTACAATAAGGTTACAGCCAAGCTCCACCGCCTCGTCAACAACATCTTCGGTAACATCAATGGTAATAAGACAACGCCTTACAACCATATTGGCATCACCAACAAGAAGTCCTACATTATCGAAACTTTCGCTAAGCGATGCTGGCGCAAATTCATCAAACACCCGCATCACATCGGCAACTCTATGGACTGGTTCCATCCTATTCCAAGCTATCACGCAGTTCAACCAATACTCTTCTTATCTCTTTCAACCGGGTTACAACCTCAAAATCGTTTTCTGTTTCGTTACGATTCTCTTTGAGTTTTTTGCTTGCACCACTGAGAGTCATCCCCTTCTCCTTCACCAAGTGATAGATAAGGTGAAAATTCTCAATATCCTTTGGAGTAAACAAGCGGTTGCCTTTTTTGTTTTTCTGAGGCTTGATAATGCTGAACTCTTTCTCCCAGAAACGTATAAGTGAAGTGTTGACATTAAACATTTCGGCAACCTCACCAATAGTGTAGTACAACTTATCTAATTTTTTTTCGGAGTCGGCCATGATGCAAACGTTTTATAACATACTACAAAAGTAGCATTTATTGCATGATAACATAATGAAACAGCAAGTTTTTTAAATCAAAAGATTAACAAACCGCCTTTATCATCATTACTGATAGCTTATTACATTCAGAAAGGGAGTGCAGAAGTATTCTTGAGCGAATTTGCGATGGTTACGCCCACAAGTCGATCGTACCTATCGGCAAATCCACGATAATAGACCATTATAATATAGTCATTCTCTGTCTGTCCGAAGCTGTTCTCCAAAGGAGTTACGGTAGCCTCACGCTTCCCTTTGGGCAAAAAGGCGTATTGATAGTTATAAAATCCCTGCTTAAGTAAAAGCGAGGTTTCGTAGCAGTGTGTCTGCTGGTTGTACCGCATTATTGATGTATCATCCAACCTCCAGTTGGTGAGGCCGCCCATCAGAAAGACATCTCCATCTTTAAACGGCTGAAGCATTGGCAACTCAAAGTGAACATACACATAATCGGCATCAACATCGGGGTTTCCGCCCTCTTTGCGCTCGATAAAATATTTACCGTTAAAATCCTCGCGAAACAGATAGGTAAGCTCGTCGCCCCATTGATCGGGAAAGAGGACAAAATGATAATAGGGATCGAAAAACTGCACATCTTTTACCTGCTGTGGCCAAAAACGGGTACTGCGTATGTCGAGCCATCGAAACTCATTGCCACCCTCAAAGGCATTGATGTTTGAATAGTCGTAAACAAGCTCCTGGTGCCGCACAAAGAGAGGTTTCAAACCCACAAGCCTGTTGTCGATGCGTCCGTTCTGGCTCACAACAACCTTGATTTCAGTTTGTGCGTTGGTGATAGGCAAATCGGGATGTTTCACCACAAAATCGACCTCCTGCATCATCTTGTAGTCGGCCGAGGATGTGTATTTAACCCTGGGTACAATACTCACCAAAGGTTCATACACATAAAAAGGTACCGAAAGCACGGGGGTATCCGATGATGGTCCGTCATAAACCAGAATTCTGTAATTACCAGACAGCAAAAGCCGTGAAGAGGCCACTTCAACCCTGTAATGCACATAATCGAAAGTAGTATTAAACGAATAGTTGTAATCTTCGACCTTAAACCGGTTATAGCCATCCACATAATCCATCGCCATAAGGTTAGATGGTTTCCAGTCGGCATCGCACAGTTCAAAACTATAGTAGTAATCCTTCACCGGCTGTGCCACCTCATCGAATGACAGTTGAAGCACATCGCCACTGCGTATCTGCATAACGGGGTAGCTGAATGGCCATCCTTTTTTAAATAATTGAACCGAATGAATATCCCGATTGTTACTTTGTATTGATGGAAATTGCGGGAATGCACTGACACTTACCAGAAAGCATAACAAAGCAACAATTTTCTTTCGATTGAAGAAAAATTTCGCTATAATGACAGAAATGATTAAACGTTTCATTTTCTTTGCAAAAAATATTCAGGTTACACGGATTAAAATTAGTAATTTTACAATCAAAATAATAAAAACCAATTCTCTACAATGTCAAATGTAATAAAAATCAAGAGAGGTCTTGACATTCCCCTGGTTGGAAGCGCCGAGAAGGTGTTCGCGCAGGTGGCATTGCCAGAGCTTTTTGCCATTAAACCCACTGATTTTCAGGGGTTGACTCCCAAGGTTATGGCAAAGGTAGGCGATAAGGTCAAGGCCGGTACAGTATTGTTTGTTGACAAGCATCGACCGGAGATTAAATTCGTGTCGCCTGTTAGTGGCGAGTTAAAAGCAGTTAATCGTGGCGAGCGACGCATGCTTCTGGAGATGGTTGTTGAATCGGACAACAAGATGGAGCATGAGGATTTTGGCAAATCGGACGTCAAAACGATGAGTCGCGAGCAGGTTATCGAGAAGTTGCTTAACAGCGGTGCCTGGCCATATCTGAAACAACGCCCTTACAATGTGCTTGCCAATCCGGCTGGCACACCCAAGGCTGTGTTTGTATCAACCTTCGACACTGCTCCACTGGCTCCCGATTATGACTTTGTGGCTAATGGACAGGAGGAGGATTTCCAGTCAGGACTAAATGTGCTGAAAGCTATTGCGCCAAAGGTTTATGTAGGCATCCAGGCTGATTCGGCCTCAAAGGCATTTAGCAAAGCCACCGGTGTTGAGATTAACCAGTTTGCAGGCAAACACCCTTCCGGTAATGTGGGAGTTCAAATTCACCACACTGCACCCATCAATGCCGGCGAAGTAGTATGGACTATCCAACCACAAGAGGTGATGGCCATAGGACGCCTTTTCACCAAAGGAATCCATGATTTCTCGCGTATTGTTGCAGTAACCGGTTCGGAAGTCAAAAAGGCAGCCTACGTGCGCACCTACCTTGGTGCATCAGTATCTACAATGCTGTCGAAAAACATCGATTCGGACAATGTGCGTGTGATAAGTGGCAACGTACTGACCGGTACCCAGATTGAAAAAGACGGATACATAGGTTTCTACCACTCACAGGTAACAGTTATTCCCGAAGGCAACCATCACGAGTTTCTTGGATGGGCACTACCCGGATTTGGCAAGTTCAGCACCTCGCGCACATTCATGTCGTGGCTATGCAGCAAGAAGAGATATGCACTCGACACCAACATGCATGGTGGTCACCGTACCTTTGTTGTAAGCAACGAGATGGACAAAGTGCTTCCGATGGATATACTACCCGAATTCCTGTTCAAAGCCATCCTTGCAAAAGATATTGAGCAGATGGAACAACTTGGAATTTACGAGGTTGTAGAAGAAGATGTGGCTCTGTGCGAATTTGTATGCACATCAAAAATAGAGCTCCAGACAATCCTTCGCAACGGTCTCAACCTGATGATTAAAGAGGTAGGCTAAATACAGTAACATAGTTATCAACAAAAAACAAGATAATCTTGAAAGCGTTAAGAAAATTCTTAGATAACGTAAAGCCCAATTTCGAGAAAGGCGGAAAGTTTGAGAAATTCCACTCTACTTTCGATGCATTCGAAACCTTTCTGTTTGTGCCCGACACAACCAACAAAGGAGGCGTACACGTTCGTGACGCCATGGACATGAAACGTACCATGGTGATTGTAGTATTGGCACTTGTACCAGCATTCCTATTTGGAATATGGAACACCGGTTTTCAGCATTTCGGCATGACCGGTGAAACTGCCACATTTTGGGATCAGTTTTTATTTGGACTAATAAAAGTGCTGCCGATAGTGGTGGTATCGTATGTTGTTGGTCTATCCATCGAGTTTGGATTTGCACAGATGCGCGGACACGAGGTTAACGAAGGTTTCCTTGTATCGGGATTACTTATTCCGATGGTTCTTCCTGCCGATATTCCACTCTGGATGGTTGCCGTAGCTACAGCCTTTGCCGTAATCATTGGTAAAGAGGTGTTTGGCGGAACGGGAATGAACATCTGGAATCCGGCTCTTGTGGCACGTGCATTCCTATTCTTTGCCTATCCATCAAAGATGTCGGGCGATAGCGTATGGGTATCCGGCATGTCATCGGGCGACCATATTGTTGACGGTTTCTCGGGTGCCACCTCGTTGGTTTATGCCAAACAAGGCAACTTCGAACATTTCACCTGGTTAGACAACTTCTTAGGTTATGTACCCGGTTCTATTGGTGAGACATCGACCTTAGCCATTCTTATTGGTGCAGCAATACTCATCTACACAGGCATTGCCAGCTGGAAAGTAATGTTCTCGGTATTTGCCGGCGGATTTTTAACCGCACTGCTTTACAACTCCCTTAATGCAGGTCTTGAGTTGAACAGCCTCAACATGGCGATACCGGCATCATACCACCTCGTTATTGGAGGTTTTGCCCTTGGTGCCGTATTTATGGCTACCGACCCTGTATCGGCTACTCGCAGTGAGACAGGAAAATGGATTTACGGATTCCTGATCGGATTCTTTGCCATCACCATCCGCACTTTCAACCCGGCCTATCCCGAGGGAATGATGCTGGCCATACTGCTGATGAACACATTTGCGCCACTTATCGACTACTTCGTGGTTCAGGCCAACATATCACGCAGATTGCAACGTGTTAAAATTAAAGCATAACAGTAATTAAGAGTTCAAAACAATGAATAAACAAGGTAATACTTATACGTTTCTGTATGCAGCGGTAATGGTCATTCTGGTTGCGGCACTACTGGCATTCCTTTCGGAGAGCCTGAAGCCCGTCCAGAGCAAAAACATCGAGATTGCCAAGAAGATCGACATCCTTCGCTCAATCAACATCGACAGCACCCCATCTGATGCAGAGACACTGTATGTGAAGTATATAACTAACACCTACGTGATGGATGCCAATGGCAACAAGGTAGATGGTGTTGACGCATTCTCTCTCGACCTTGCAAAAGAGATAAAGAAGGCCGAGGCCGACCGTCGCTATCCGCTGTACGAATGCACCACCGACCAGGGTTTGAAATATATCATACCGCTGCGCGGCAAGGGCTTGTGGGGTCCTATCTGGGGCTACATTTCACTTAATGATGACAAAAACACCGTTTACGGTGCCACCTTCAACCACCAGGACGAAACTCCGGGTTTGGGTGCTGAGATAAACACACCTGCATTCCAGAGTCATTTCAAAGGCAAAACAATTTTCGATAAAAATGGCGAGTTTATTGCCATCAAAGTTGAGAAAGCCGGCCAGGGAGGCAAGTATCCCAACTCCGAAGTTGATGCAATCTCTGGAGGCACAATTACCAGCAAGGGATTGGAGCACATGCTTTATGACAACATGAAGGGTTATCAAAAATTCTTTAAAAATTAAAACACAGCAAAATGAGTAACGAAAAAGAGTCTCTGTTTTCGCCAAAGAATATGAAGTTGCTGACCAACCCGCTGGGCTCTCAGAATCCGGTGACAGTATTGGTTCTGGGTATCTGCTCGGCACTGGCTGTTACTGCCAAACTTGAGCCTGCAATTGTAATGGGTATCTCGGTAACTGTTGTAACAGGTTTCTCAAACCTGGTGATTTCTTTGCTACGTAATACCATTCCACCACGTATCCGAATCATTGTTCAGTTGGTTGTGGTGGCTGCACTTGTAATTATGGTTGACCAGATACTTAAGGCTTATGCCTTTGAGGTAAGCAAGCAACTATCAGTATTTGTGGGTCTTATCATCACCAACTGTATAATCATGGGACGCCTTGAGGCTTTTGCACTTGGCAACAAACCATGGCCTTCGCTTCTTGACGGTTTTGGCAACGGACTGGGCTATGGTATGATACTTGTTATTGTGGCATTCTTCCGCGAGTTGCTTGGATCGGGCAAACTTACGTTTCCTATTCTTGGCGAGGTGAAAATAGTCCCACCAGTACTCTACGACCTCGGATATGCCAATAACGGACTTATGATTCTGCCTCCAATGGCCCTGGTAACAATAGCCATCATCATCTGGGTGCAGCGTAGCAAGAATAAAGACCTCATTGAATCTTAATCATTAATCGGGAAAAAATGGAATTATTAAGTTTATTTGTCAGGTCCATCTTCATCGACAACATGATTTTTGCCTACTTCCTGGGTATGTGTTCGTACCTGGCTGTATCAAAAACTGTTAAGACATCATTCGGACTTGGTATAGCAGTTGTGTTCGTGTTAACCATTACACTTCCGGTTAACTACCTGCTCAACAAATATGTATTGAGCGAAGGATCGCTGGTGTGGTTGGGCGAGAGCTTTGCCGACATCGACCTTAGTTTTTTGAGCTTCATCATGTTCATTGCCATCATTGCTGCCATGACTCAGCTGGTGGAGATGGTTGTTGAGAAATTTGCTCCGGCACTCTATTCGCAGCTCGGAATATTTCTGCCGCTTATTGCTGTAAACTGTGCCATCCTCGGGGGTTCGCTTTTCATGCAGGAGCGTGGTTACGAGACTATTGCGGAGGCAACAGTGTTCGGTTTAGGATCGGGTATCGGCTGGATGCTTGCAATCGTTGGTATTGCTGCCATTCGCGAAAAACTGAAGTATTCTAACATTCCGGCACCTCTGCGTGGCCTGGGAATCACCTTCATAGTGACATCCCTGATGGCTATTGCGTTTATGAGCTTCCTTGGAATTCAACTTTAATACAGTAAACAGAAATACATAGGACATGATATTTTTAGCAACGCAATCGACAATAATCACCATCAGCATCATAGTTTTCCTTTTGGTGACAATTGTGCTGGTAGGTATGCTGCTGTATGCCAAAAGCAAACTTTCGCCATCGGGAGATGCAAAGGTAAAGATCAACAACGGCGAAATTGAGTTTGACGGCGTCACCGGCAATACGCTTCTCGACAACCTTCAAGCCAACAAGATATTCCTTCCATCGGCATGCGGTGGAAAAGGATCGTGCGGTATGTGCCGTTGCCAGGTCGAAGAGGGTGGCGGAACAATTCTACCCACCGAGACAGGATTCTTCAGCCGTAAGGAACAGGCCGAGCATTGGCGTCTGGCCTGTCAGGTAAAGGTGAAAGAGGATATCCTGATAGAGCTTGAACCTTCGGTACTTGGTATTAAGAAATGGGAATGTACTGTTGTATCAAACAACAATGTGGCCACATTCATCAAAGAGTTTGTGGTGAAACTGCCAGAAGGCGAGACACTCAACTTCAAATCGGGTGGTTACATACAAATTGATGTTCCCAAAATTGACGTTGACTTCAAGGATATTGTTATTGGCGACAAATGGCGTGGCGAATGGGAGCAACTCGGAATTTTCGATCTTAAGATGAAGAATCCTGAGCCTACCTACCGTGCCTATTCAATGGCCAACCACCCTGCCGAGGGCAATATCATTATGCTCAACATACGTATTGCCACACCGGCATGGGACCGTGTAGCGGGCCGTTTCCAGAATGTGAATCCTGGAATATGCTCTTCATATATCTTCTCGCGCAAGCCGGGTGATAAAGTTACTATCTCAGGCCCTTACGGTGAGTTCTTCATTAAAGATACCAACCGCGAGATGATGTTTATTGGCGGTGGTGCGGGTATGGCACCTATGCGTTCTCACATATTCCACCTGTTCCAGACAGCCAGGACAGGCCGCAAGGTAACGTTCTGGTACGGAGCACGTTCGCGTAAGGAGATCTTCTATGAAGAGCAGTTCAGAGCTATTGAGAAGGAGTTTCCAAACTTCAAGTTCACCATTGCACTGTCAGAACCTCATAAAGACGACAACTGGGATGGCCCGGTAGGATTTATCCACCAGGTAATCCACGATAACTATCTTTCAAAACACGAAGAGCCCGAAGATGTGGAGTACTACCTCTGCGGCCCTCCGATGATGAATGCAGCAGTTACAAAAATGCTCGACAATCTTGGAGTACCTAAGGAGATGATCGCTTTCGACGATTTCGGATCATAATCATAAAGCCCCCTCGAGGGGCTTTTTTTAATATACCACTAATACACACATCTTTATGTAGATATATCAAGCTCTTTTGCTGATGCTGATATTAACAACTGCATCATGCACCCGAAATGAATATTATCGCAACGAAGGCGACATATTCGGCACCACCTACCACATTATTTACGAGCACAATAAAGATATTCACGGCCAGATAAAGATTCGTTTCAAAGAGTATGACGCATCAATGTCAACCTACAACAAAGCATCACTTATAAGCCGAATCAACAGAAACGAAACCGACACGGCCGATACCCTGCTCATCAATGTGGTGAATAAAGCAATGGAGTTCAACCGTTTATCCGACGGACAATTCGACATCACCATTGCGCCACTCGCCAATGCCTGGGGTTTTGGTTTCAGCAATGCCGAAAATATCACTCCCCAACTCATCGACAGCCTGCTGCAGATAACCGGAATGGATAAGATAAAACTTGAAAACGGGAAAATAGTAAAGAACGACCCACGGATAAAACTCGAGACAAGCGCACTTGCCGAAGGATATGGCGTGGATGTGATTGGAATGCTACTCGATGATATGGGAATTAAAAACTACATGGTAGAAGTGGGTGGCGAAGTCAGAATGAGAGGTATGAACCCGCATGGAACCAAATGGAACATCGGTATAGACAAGCCTATTGACGACCCAACGGGCGAAAACCGTGAGATACAGATAATACTAAACCTCACCGACTGCTCGGTATCTACTTCGGGAAATTACCGTAAGTTTTTCATCAAAGATGGAAAAAAATATTCACACTCAATAAACCCCAAAACAGGTTATCCGGTTGACAACACACTTCTGAGCACAACCGTGGTTGCTCCTAACACGATAACCTCCGATGGAATGGCCACAACCCTTACATTGCTTGGAGTTGAGAGAGCAAAAGAATTAGCCGAGAGATTGCCCGGCATTGAGGCATACTTCATCTATTCCGACTCTTTGGGCAACATCACCACAACAATGACATCAGGTTTTGAGGCACTAATTAAAAAACAGGAGCAACAAAACTAAGTATAACCATCAGTCATTCACAATAGTACACTAAAAATGCACTATTTTACCTCTTTTTTACAACAAAGATGAAAAAATGACGTACAAAAGAAACAACGTCTGTTTAATTTGAAACTAAAACATTATTGTATGAAACTAAAAACGTTATTAATGGCTCTATTACTAAGCTCTGTAATATCGGTAATGGGTCAGAGTGCTGAGGATAAAAAAGCTGCCGAGGTAAAAAAACTTGAACTGGCAGTAAAAAAGGCCCAGGAAAAA
>JBDHYT010000008.1:0-19403 GCA_039811485.1 Marinilabiliaceae bacterium
TGCTTATTGGCGTTCTGGGGATGGCACGTATTCCTTACTACAAATGGGTGCGGTGGGTAGCTCCTCTGATGGCCATATTGATAGTGTTGGGATTTATTCTTTTGATACCCACTGTGTTAATCGACTTAAACGGATTTTGAGATGCGAGATACATTGCCCGAAAACAGACTTAAATTCTGCCCTGTTTGCGGAGGCAGCGATTTTGTATTCGATGGGATAAAGGCTTTCAGTTGTGGTAATTGCCACTTCCATTTCTTCATTAATCCTGCTGCTGCTGTTGCCGTTGTGATTGAAGATCCAGATGGACGTATATTACTTACCCGTCGTGCCTTCGAGCCACATAAAGGGATGCTCGATCTGCCCGGCGGCTTTGTCGATCCTGGCGAAAGTGTGGAGGAGGCAATTCATCGCGAGATATTTGAAGAACTCAATATAGGGATTGAAAGGATAGAGTTTCTCTTTTCTGCCCCCAACCGTTATGTGTTTAGTAATTATACAGTTTTCACTGCCGACCTGGCTTTCAGGTGTGTGGTGAACGATTTTACCGATATGCTTACCGGCGACGATGTGTCGGAGGCTCTGTTTTTCTACCCTTCGGAGATTGATTACGACATGGTAGGAAGCGAATCGATAAAGACTATCTTGAAACGTTATACCGGATTGTATGAGTAAATGTTATACCCTGAAATATCGCTTAATTGTTGTGTTGGTTACCGTTGTTGGTTTAGCATTCGATGTGGGAGCCGGCAATAAACTCAACGACTCTTTCTTTTATAACTATACCACCGAAGACGGTCTTCCTCATGCGTTGTGCGAGTGTATTGCCGAAGATTCTTATGGATTTATATGGGTTGGAACACCCGCCGGCCTCGTGCGGTTTGATGGTGTTTTTTTCGAAAAATTCAACGATGGCAACTCCATACTTTCCGAAAACAATGTCACTGCACTTCACCATCAGAATGGACGCGACACCTTGTGGGTGGGTACTTTAAGCGGCACATTGTACTCAGTGAGGCTCAAAGACAATAAGTTCCAACCTCTGCTTTACGACTCGCGCCAGATAAATGAGGCAGGTATTGGCGCCATTACTTCAATTTTCCAGCTAAATAGTAATATTTTACTTTTAGGAACCAAGCGTAACGGGTTGGTTAAACTTAACTTGAAAACCTTAAAAGTGGAGTATATCAATTCAGTTCAGATTGGCGATGTTAAACCGCTTAATGTTAGAAATTTCAGAATAGTTAATGGCGTGGTGTATATGATTGCCAAAGAGGGTATTTTCACAGTGCGTGTCACCAATGGCGATAATACCGAACTGAAACTTGCCCCGTTTAGTCCTGCCAATACCTCCGATATTTTGCAGATTGATCAGACTAAAGTGCTTTATATCCAGGGTAATACCCTCTATAACTACGATCTTGCCACAGGTGAACTTACAGTAGAGCATGAATTTCCCGATACCATTATCAATATGGTAATGGATAGAACTGGTGGAATATGGTTTTCGACTTATAGTAACGGAATGTATTATTATGATGCGCACTTGAATCTTTATAAACATTATGTTGTGGGCAAGTCGAAGTACAGCCTTATAGATAATAATGTGACATCTGTGATGCGGTCTCAAGCTAATGACCTTGTGTGGATTACCACCAGGCATGGTCTTGTACGGGTCGATAACAGGTATAGTAGTATCCGGTATTACGATTTGGAGGCATCGATTAAATCTAAATCAGCCAATATTTTTATGATTAATGTTGATGCTGATGATACATATTGGTTGTGGTCAACCGACGGACTATATTTTAAGCACAAGGAGCAGGTGCGCTTTGAGCGTGTACCCTCTACGCCGTCCTATCCTAATAAAGATACTATCTATCAGAGTATCAATCTGGTTAATGGCGATATGTTGTTTGCATCCACACAAGGTTTGCTTAGCTATAATCGCAGGAAAAATGATTTCAGATATCTTCCGTTGAAAAATATTACCTACTGCTCACGGGTTGCACTTATCAGCAATACAGTATATTGTGTCATGTCGCGTAATAAGTTTGTGGTTTACAACTCAGAGACAAAAAGTGAAAGGGTGCATCGCATTGATAAGTATCGAAATATAAGGTTGCAGGGTTTTTGTCGTGAGGGCGACTCCCTGATGTGGATAGGAAGTAACCACGGATTGTTTTTTAAATACGATATCAGAAAAGATGTAGTGACCGATACTTTCAGAATTCCGGGTAACTCGCGTCTCCAATCTTTGTCGTCGATAATGGCTCTAAGGGTCGATAAACAGCGCAAAATGTGGATTGCCACCGATGGTTCGGGGCTTATCAAGTATGATATTGAGCAGAACAGATTTGAAGTTATAAAGACATCCGACAGCTACACCGAATCGATTTACAACCTTGAAAAAGATAAAAATGGGAATTTCTGGTTTACCAACAGTCTCGGCATTGTATTTCTAAACCCTGTTACCGGTCAGCAGAAAATCTACGGAAAAGGTTATTATATTCTTTGTCCCGAGTATAATCAAGGGGCATCGGCTGTCACTCCCTCGGGTAAAATAGTTATGGGTGGCTCGGGAGGGTTCAACGAAATAGATCCCACTTCGATATCGTCGCCATCAGTAAATGTCAGACCATTTATCACTTCTGCTACTCTGTTTCGAACCATGTCCGATTATTATAATCGCGACCAGCAAAAAAACATCTATAATCCCAGAGATACGATAGTAATTGACGAGCAATACTCCAGTGCTTACATCTACGTACGGATGTTGAACTTTTTGAATGCTAAAAACAGCAAAATTGCCTGGAAAATTGATAATCTGGACAAGGAGTGGAGACAAGCAACCGTTGCTACTCCAATCATCTACGGCTCTTTTCCGCCGGGTAAGCACCGGATGACAATATTAGCTCTCGATGATGACGGCAGCCCGATGGGGGAGCCTTTGAAAATATTGATAATCAAGCGGGTATATTTCTATCAGCATCCTCTGTTTAAGGTTTTTATTGTGTTGGTAGCGTTAGGTGCCATCATCCTCTACTTTGTTATCCGAAGTAAAAAATTGATTAAGCAGGGAATCATACTCAATGAGATGGTGGAGGAGAAGACTTCGGAGCTGCGCCACATGAACAGCGATTTGATGGCCAGTAAGGCTCAGATAGAGAGGCAGAAAGAGGAGCTGGAGATGCATCGTGCCTATCTTGAGGATCTGGTGAAGATTAGAACCCACGATTTGGAGCAGGCTAAACATAAGGCTGAAGAGTCGGACCGACTCAAAACCGCCTTTCTTGCCAACCTGTCGCACGAAATACGTACTCCGATGAACAGTATTGTAGGTTTTTCTACCCTGCTCAGTGCAGGTGTGTTCGACGAAGAGGAGCAAAAGGACTTTATCGGCCATATTCAGGCAAGCAGCGAGAGCCTTTTGGTGCTGATCAACGATATTGTCGATATATCGCGAATAGAGGCCAATCAACTTTCGGTGGTTAAATCTTCGTTTGATATTGAAATTGAGCTTAACCAGATTATAAAAGGCCTTCAGTTTGAAAAGAGTGCCGACAATCAGTCTGTTGGAGTGTCGGTAGATGCGTCGTGCTGCAATCGTGAGGTAAACACCGACAAGGAACGCTTTAAACAAGTGGTTCAAAATCTGGTGAATAACGCCGTTAAGTTTACTCCGAAGAACGGTAGTGTCGAGGTGTCGGCAAGCATAATCAGCAGTAACAGGTTGTCCGACTTCAACTATTCTGGCTCCTATCAGGGAGAGGCATCCAGCCTTTTGGTTGTTTCGGTGGCCGATAATGGTATAGGTATTGCCGAAGAGAACCTTGAAGTTATTTTTGAAGCCTTCAGGAAGATTGAGTCGCACGACGTGCTTTACCCTGGTGTAGGATTAGGACTGAGCATTGTGCGCAACATTGTGAAACTGCTCGGTGGCGAGATATGGGTTACATCCAAACTTGGTGCAGGAAGCACTTTCTATTTCTACATTCCGGTAGAGTAGAAGGTCTTTTATGGCGTCAGCCGGCTGTAAACTGCCGAAAAGTTGATTGGCATGATATGACCTATTATGATCTGGCGTCGTAACCGTTTGCCCGAGATGTCAACCCATGCCATATCGCCACACGGACGTATCTCTATGGTTATATTTATTTTTGCCCCCTGGTTGTCGGCAGTTATTTGGATTGTTGATATTTCGCTCTTACTGTCATTTGCCACTTCGTAACTCTCAACCATTGCTTTGTAAAATCCTGTATCCTTTGGGTTTTTGGTATTGCCTGTTGAGATTATTAACTCGTTGCGGTTGAGAGCAATAAAGTAGGAGTCGGGCTCAATTTTTATTGTAGCACCCCTCCGTCCCGGCACCTTTTCGCCCTCTACCACCCACTGTTGCAACTCGAGTGCAACACCAATTGAGTCGCATCGGTGCTTGTAGGTAAGCGATTTAAACTCTTTGTACTCCTTACGCTTGCTGATGCGCTCTTGTGCTGTTATCACCGACGTTGATGCGGTGAGTAGTATGGCAGTTATTATTTTTATAAGTTGCATGACAGTTGGTGTTGGAAATAACATTTTAAGTTAGGCAAATTTAATTTATATGTCAATTATTTGACGATTTAATGTTACGAAACTCTCTTTTTTGATGATGTGTTATCAAAATGATGTGGATTTTGAAGTTATGTTTTATTTTTGTCTGTTTTTCGATTACATATTTACCCTTAAACCTGCATTGAAGTGAATGGATATATCTTAAGAAGTTATTTGCGGCATTTTTTCAGGTCGCGTTACTGGCGCGGACATGGTGTTCATAGCCCTTTCGTGTTCGAATTTGTCAGGGAGATAGTCAACTGCCGTCACTCTTTTTACCATTTCGATATTGTGGAGGATTATCGCTCCCGGTTAATATCCAATCATCGCACCATATTCTTTGAAGAGATGGGAAGCGGTAAACCCGGAATAACGCAAAAGAAAATCTCGCAGCTGGCTAAAAACTCTGCTGTGAGCCGTAAATATGGGCGTCTGCTCAGTAGGATAGTAGCCTTTGTCAAGCCCCGCATCATGCTCGAGATAGGAACGTCGCTTGGCGTAGGCTCGCTCTATATTGCCATGGCTGCAAAATCATCGGAGTTTGTTACTCTCGAAGGTAATCCGGAGTGTGCTTCAATTGCCTCCAAGGCGTTGGCCGCCAACGGTTGCAAAAATGCAAAAGTTGTTGTTGGTAATTTTGATAATACTCTGGCATCGGTATTGGATGGTGTTGATACTCTTGATTTTGTGTGGTTTGATGGTAATCACAGCTATTCGCCAACCATCAATTATTTCAATCAGTGCCTAACTAAGGTTGGGAATGATTCGGTATTTGTGTTCGATGATATCCACTGTTCCAAAGAGATGTCGGATGCGTGGGCCTATATTGTTGCCCATCCGGCAGTGAGTGTTAGTGTAGAGATGTATAGGATTGGTGTCGTTTTTTTCAGAAAAGAGTGTCGTAAACAGAATTTTAGGCTTCGATGGTGAATATTTAGTTAAAATGAATCATAATTCATTTGACATCTGAAAAAAATAGTTTAGATTCGTTTCAAACTCTACAACATGAACAACAGCATTATTGAAATTAAAGGTATCACCAAATTTTATCAGGTGGGAACCCAGGTAGTAAAAGCTCTTCAAGGTGTGGATCTTGGCATCGGAAAGGGTGAGTATGTGGCCATTATGGGTCCTTCGGGATCGGGAAAATCTACACTTATGAATATTATAGGTGCCCTCGATACTCCTACGGGTGGCAAATATGTTCTCAATGGCACCGATGTTAGCCACATGACCGACGATAGTCTTGCCGAAATACGAAATAAGGAGATTGGTTTTGTTTTTCAGACGTTTAACCTCCTGCCGCGTTATACAGCCCTCGAAAATGTGATGCTGCCGCTTATCTATGCCGGTGTGCCAAAGCAAAAGCGTGTAGAGATGGCCAATGCCGCTCTCGAAAGTGTGTCGCTCTCCAACAGGGTCACCCACAAGCCCAATGAGCTGTCGGGTGGTCAGCGTCAGCGTGTTGCGGTGGCGCGTGCCCTCATCAATAAGCCCTCGATAATACTTGCCGATGAGCCAACCGGTAACCTTGATAGTAAAACATCGGCCGATATCATGCGTCTCTTCAGCGAAATACACGCCAAAGGCAACACCATAATCCTTGTTACACACGAAGAGGATATTGCCCGTCATGCCCATCGGATTGTTCGTCTGAGAGACGGACTTATTGAGACCGATCTTGTAAATGATAATATTACCAAGGCCTGAGGTAACAGTTAAACAATAGTTTTTGAATTGTGTTATAGGTTTAAACTGTTACAATCTTTTATCATGAAAAAAAGTATCGTTTATACCCGCACCGGCGATAAGGGTACCACAGCTTTGATTGGTGGCACACGGGTTAAAAAGCATAACCACCGCCTTAATGCATACGGGACTGTGGATGAGCTTAACTCTTTTGTTGGTATGATTCGCTCTTACGATATAGATAGCCATACGCGCGAGGTAATTGTTGCCATTCAGAATGAGCTCTTTGTTATTGGTGCCTACCTGGCCACCGACAGCTCCCGCTCCGATTTGCGCGATAAACTCAATTGCGACGAGGCGAAGATTGAATTTCTGGAGACAGAGATGGATATGATGGAGAGTAAGCTGCCGCCATTGCGCAATTTTGTGCTTCCAGGTGGACATCCGGTTGTGAGCTATTGCCATATTTGCCGCACTGTGTGCCGCCGAGTTGAACGAATAGTCAGCGAATTATCGGAAGAGACTGAAATAAATGGCTGGGTTCTGCGTTATATCAACAGGTTGTCCGATTATTTCTTTGTATTATCGCGATTTATGACTGATTTTTACAATGTTGAAGAAATTCCATGGAAACCACAGTTGTAAGATTCTATTTTTTTTATATATTCGCTAAAGATTAGGAAAATTAATAACAGTATAATTTTAATGTTAAATTAAACCGATATGTATTGGACGCTTGAATTAGCATCGAAATTAGAGGATGCGCCATGGCCTGCAACAAAAGATGAGTTGATTGATTTTGCAATTCGTTCAGGTGCACCGCTCGAGGTAATCGAAAATCTTCAGGAGATTGAAGATGATGGTGAGATATTCGAAAGTATTGAAGATATCTGGCCTGATTACCCAAGCAAGGAAGATTTCTTTTTTAATGAAGATGAGTATTAAATAAAAAAAGGGCTATGGCCCTTTTTTTATTTAATGTCGTCGCTAAATTCATACCCTTCATACTCATCGGTCTGCTCGATTGTTTTAGGTATTTCGAGCTTTAAAAATATGTCGTCACGGTTTTTTGGGCGGTAATCGTCGAGCCACACAAAGCCTTTCAACACTGTGTCGTCGTGTGGTAGCACAAAGAGTGGATTCATATTGCCCGATGGCGAAACACGCATTATAATCTGCTGTATCTTCTTGTCCTTCATCATAATGGTCATGTTGCTACTCTCGCCCCTGTTAATTCCTATCAGCTGTTCTTTATCTTTGGGGTAATATACCGTTTGGGCGTTGCCGTCAACATCAACTTTATACAGCTCGTTGTTTTTGATATAGCCTGTCATATTTTTGCCTTTCACCTGGTTGTAGCCGGTGGTATCTTCGGGTGATACTATGTAGGCCGAATTTATAAGCTCAGCTTTGTAAAGTGCTTTGTTTCTGGTGTATAGCTTCACTTGTTGTGCTGTCATCTGGTTGCCCTGCGCCCATACTACCGGACTGTTAAACATTATGGCTGTTGAGTCTCTGAAATCGTAAATCAGTGAGTCGCAGCGGCCCTGCATATCGCGTCTGAAAAATTTAACATTGTGGAAGGCGCGTATAATCCTGCTGTTTTCTACTATCAGAGGGTCAACTTTCATCGTGTCGGCATGCATAAACAGTGTGTCGCTACCCGAAATCTGAAGCATCTCGGCACGTTTGGTTGCTATGGCATATTTTGTCAATTCGTTGTAGAAACCGTAATTTCCTTTTATTATGATGTTGTTCACACTGTCGCGCAATGCCATATTGCCAAAAACTTCGCCATCGCCGTTGCGCCTGTTGTATAGTATTGTGTCGCCGGCAAGGGTATGTTCTTTGCCTTTTATATTATTGTTTTTCAGCAACCTGGCATAATCTGTTTTTGTGTTGTAAAACCCGTTCTCGCTATATATCGTTATCGAATCGCCTATTATATTGGTTGGCCCCACAATTCTTACTATCTCTGTTTGTGTGTTGTAGCGCATGGTGTCGCTGTACATTTTGTAGTCGGGTGTGGTTGCCACCACCGAGTCTTTAAAAAATAGTTCGTTGGTGTTGGGGTAGAAATATCCGAAGTCGGAAGTCAGTATGTTTTGTTTGTCTTCAACCTTGCCGCCATTAAAGAAGTAACCCACATCGGTAGCCCTGTTGTAATCGAGAAATTGTGTGTAGAGCCAGGTTGTGCCTTTGTTGGCCTTCACGTTGCGACGCATCTTTGCTAGGTTGGTATTGCCTTCATATTCAAGGTATTCGCCGTAGAGGTGTATCGAGTCGTTCTGGATGATATGTACCTTTCCGTAGGCATGAACCTTATTGGAATCGTTGAACATATAAGCACTGTCGCAATAAAGAATGGTGTTGACATGCGACAGTTTCACGTCGCCAATCAGCGACTGTGTGTTTTTACCAATTTTATCGTCGTGCCGCAGCTTGTCGGCCTGTTCTATATTTATCCGAACTTTTCCTGATGTGCCCTGTGTCTGGGCCATTATTGGTAATATGCTTAGCAGTAGTGTTATGGATATGGTTATGCTGCGGAAAGTGGTATGTCTGCACATTTGGTAGAGGGTATCAATATTGGTTGTTTTTGGAATTCAACGATGACGATAGCTCTGTTATCAGCTTTTCGGGGAAAAAACGAGCCTGCTGCATATCGCGCTGCACGGCATAACTGAACCGTAGTCCCATCTTCTTGATTTTGATTCCTTTATCGTTGTATTGCATTACGCAAAGATTGTCGTCGAAAATAATTTTGGCATAGTGCTGTCCGTCCCGGCATTTCACATACATCTGTCTGGTATTGCCCGTTAAGCGGTAGTCGGACTGGTAGCCGTCGGCCGGTGCATAATCGGAGTGAATAAGTGAGTCGGCAGAGGCTTGGTCGGTCACTCCCGGAATATAGAGTCCTCCCTCACGATTGGCGCAAACGAGAGGTATCTGTCCTCGCCCCCGCGAAAACTCTATCCACACGTCGGCCGACTCTTCATCTGTCACTTCACAACCGTTGATTAAGTCGAAACCGATTATGCCTATAAAATCGTATTTCAACGAGTCTGTCTCCCTGAAGTTGATTCCTATGAATGGTGATTTGTCATCAACCGGTCTTACTTCGATATTGCCGTATCGATTGCTGTCGGTATGTCGCTTGAGCTTTATTATCTGAGGCAAACTGCCCGGAATTAACGGGGTGCTGAAGTTATACGTCTGGAAGCCGGGCGACGAAAAGTTGCCTTTTATCTTATACCCTTTTTCCAGCATTATGTTGAAACTGCCGAGCATATTGGTTTGGGTGTTGTAGGCTTTCACCTCCGATAAGTCCATGTTGCCTTGTGAGTAGCAGTTTGCGGTGATATTGCAGCGCGAAACAGGTATGTTCGTCTCCTCGTCAACCACCACTCCATTCCACGAAACATCATAGAAGTGGCGGGTACATGACAAAATCATGATACCTGTAATAATAATTACCGCCACTCTCCCCACTGTTTCTTTCAGCATGATGTCAATATCACTCCTTCACCCAATTTTTGTACTCAAAATCGCAATTTTTCCAGTTTTTGTCAATAGTGATATATGTTTCTTTTTGTTTTTTAATAATCCAGTCTTTTACAGCATCGGCTCTTTTCTTGTTTTCGAGCATATCCTGCATCATTTTATAATCCTCGGCCAGGTTGGCGCGGTGTGGGTCTATCTTTCTTTTCAGAACAATCATCCTGTAGGTCTCTTTTCCTTTGCGTTCATCCATCATATAGAATGGTTTCGACATTTCGCCCTCTTTGAGGTTCTGAAGGTTTTTGGCTATCTCGGCCGGTATCTGGCCAATCTCAAACTTTGTAGAACCGTTTTCGGGATTCACCATCAAACCGCCATTCGAGCGTGAGTCCTTGTCCATCGAAAAGTGCAGTGCAGCCTCCTCAAATGTCATCTTCTTGTCGTTGATGTACGTTGCTATCGAATCGAGAAAATTACGTGCCTCAGTACGGCTCTTCTCCGATATTTTGGGGCGCAGAAGTATGTGTCGCACATTTATCCGCTCTCCTTTTCTGTCAATAAGCTGAATGATGTGGTAGCCAAATTCTGTCTCAACTATTTTTGACACTTTATTTTTCTCCTGAAGGTTGAAGGCTGCTGTAGCAAATTCGGGTACGAAACCGCCTCTGGTGTACCATCCCATGTCGCCTCCGTGGGCTGCCGAACCGGGATCTTCGGAGTATAGGACAGCAAGGGTAGCAAAGTCGCGTCCTTCGTTAACCTGACGTTGGAAATCACGAAGCTGTGACTTCACTCTTTCAATCTCCTCCTGCTCCACCTTGGGATAAACAGCAATCTGACGTATCTCATACTGTGTGGATACCATTGGCAGGCTGTCTTCGGGCAGTGAACGGTAGTAAGCCCGTATCTGTGCAGGAGTAACTTTTATGTTTTTGGTTATTTCACGCTGCATTTGCTGTGTAAGCATCTGGGTGCGGACCATCTCCATCTGGTCGCGCTTTATCTGAAGCATCGATTTGTTGAAGTACTCCTCCAGCTTCTCCTTGTCGCCAATTCGCTGGATGAAATAGTTCATGCGGCTGTCAACCTGGTTAACAACTTCGTTTTCGCTTACCGAAATACTGTCGAGTTTCGCCTGGTTGAGCATTAGTTTTTGAATCAATATCTGTTCAAAAATATGGCATTTCATGTCGCCACTGTGGTTTGATACTCCTTCTACAAGTGCCTGCTCGTACTGATATTCGATGTCGGAGCGGAGAATGGCATTGTCGCCAACAACGGCCACAACTTCGTCAATCAGCTTTTTTTGAGAGAACACGGCCATTGGCAGCGTCATAAGTAAGGCAAAAATTATAATCTTGTGCATGAGTTTTTGTTTATAGGGCAAATTTAATGGAATTTTATGATTTTCTGTTCCAAACCTTCATTATAGATGTCTTCCTCCAGTTGTTTTACAAAATCGAAGCGTTTTTTGTTGAGCAGTATCGACTTTATCTTATCTGATGCAAATTCGGCCGGCTCATAATCATCAACAAACCGGCTCTCTTTCACCACCACCATATAGTAGTACTCATCGTTTTGTGTTTCGTAATATTTTCTGCCTCTCAATACATCGTTTTCCGAAGGGATATTGCCAGGCAACAGTGTGTTGATATATGATACCGACATCCATTTGTCTAAGAACTCCTCGCTTTGTGGCCCGTACTGCAGCATATAGGCTTTGGCATTGAGTATGTCGTCGCCATTGCGAAAACGGAGCCAGTTGCGGAACTCGGCCAGTTTGGGTGAAGTCTTGGGTATTATGGCTAACACTCCCTTAAATATATTCTCCTTAAGCCTGAAGTTTTCCTTCATCGATTCGTAGTATTGGCGTATCTCGCCATCGGTTATCATTGGCGAATACTTCTGGTCGAGCAGCTTTTGCTGATATAGGTTTACAAGCAGCGAGCGTCTGTACTCGTCGATAAGGCTCTCTATATCCTGCTCCTCTTTGGTGAGGTTTAGAACCGCCTTGTTGAGCATCAGTTGCGAGTTTATCCACCTTTTTATATAGTCGTTGGCTATCATGGTGCTGTCGTCGGGCGTGGTGTTGGGCGGTATGGAGATGCTAAGTTCGTGCATTGTCAGAACTTTATCGCCTACGGTAACAATAGGCCGGTCCATATCTGATGCCGAACTGCCACAACCTGCCATCACCATTGCGGCAACAAGTATTGCACCCTTTATTTTGATGTGGTTATTCATCATCTCAATGTTTTGATAGTTGCAAAATTAACAATTATAGTCGAATAAGACCGCTTAGGGGAGTTATCCGCATTCATTTTATGTTTTTGTTATATATCCGGGGCCCGTATTTAGAGTGGAGCTCTTTAATCCACTCTTTTTCAAGATACTCCTGATAATCGGAAATAACCGTTCCCTTGATTTTTTCGAGTGGTATGGGTGTGTCATACATGTATGTGCCTTCGGTAATCACTTTTTCGTCCTTCGAGCCACTTGCAGGCCATACTATATTGTCGATTGATGCATTTTCGCCCTTCACAAACCTGCCCTCATTTATTGTAATATCTTTTCGTGACGAGATTTGTGCGTATGCCTTCATTTTGTTGGTTTCCAGTTTTTTAGCAAAAGTCTTGACGGCCTTAGCATCTCCGAATTTTAATATTTTGCCGGTAAATGTCTGGTTCTCTGAGTATCTGTCGATATTGCGACTGTAAAACGAGTTTAGACCCAATGTGTCGCTTGCCGCTCTGTTCCATATTTTTTGCTGGCTTATCTCAAAAACTAACAGACCGTCGTGATACTCCATCATCAAAAATCTGAATTCGGGATATTTTTGTTCCAAATGCGACTTTTCATATTCAAGAATGTCGTTTTCACTCTCCTTTTCGGCAATCTTGGCTATTGTTGCAGCATCGGCCCGGTTAGTAAGCATTCCGGCATCGGCAAGTCTGCTTGCAAACTCTGCAATGGTGCGCTTTACCGGTCCAAACGAGTAGAGATTACCTTGCAGGAGTGCTGCTTCAGCTTTAGCTACCGAGTCGTTGCTTGCTCCTTTTATTAAGGTTATCAGCCTGCTGAGTAGTGCAGTGTCGTTTCGGAATGAATACTCTTTTTTCAGATGTGCCACAAGGGTTTTTACGCCTGCCTGCGAACGGTCGTCGTAGGTGAGATGTTCCAATATGTTGTCGCGCTCTTCGTCTAAAGTACCTATTGGCTTGTAATCAATGCGTTTAACGATGTGCCAACCAAACGGGGTGCGGAAAGACTCCGATATGTCACCGTTCTCTTTTAGTGCAAATGCCTGGTTGGCAAACGACTCTATCATTCTGCCTTTTGAAAACCATGGTAGTTCGCCTCCTGCCACAGCACTCTGTTGGTCGTCGGAATAGGCTGATGCTAAGGTGGCAAAATCCTCCCCTGACTGTATCAGGTGACCAATCGAATCTATCGATTGTTTTGCCCTATCAATCTGCTCTTGGGTGGCATTTTGAGGAAATGTTTTCATGATGTGGGCCACCAGTATCTCGCCCGACGACTGGCGTTTGCCGTGAACCTTAATGAGGTGGTAGCCATAACTTGTACGAACTATTTTTGAGAGGCCGTCAACTGCTGTTTTGTAGGCTTCCGACTCAAACGGATATACCATCTGGAAGGCGGTGAACCACCCCAAACGACCCGAATTGTTGCGTACCGAAGGATCTTCGGAGTATTTTTGAGCCACCATGGCAAAGTCGGCACCGCCGATAATCTCCTGTTCAGCCTTTTTTATCTTCTCCCATGCTTTTAACGTGTCGGCCGGCGTTGCATCCTGACGTGCCATAACAAGGATATGGCTGGCGTCAATGTCGTATTTCAACCGTTCGTAAGCCTCGCTTACCACGTCCTCTTCGGCCTTACGATCGGTTAAGTAGGGTTTGGCCAATTCGTTGCGATAGTACTCCAGCTCCGATTTGAATGCCGCCACGGTGTCGAGTCCGGCATCTTCGGCTGCCTTAACCTTTAGTTTGTAGTTTACAAACAGGTTGAGGTACTCTTTTTGGGTCATCGGATTGAGCGAACCGGGGTTGTTCTTGTTGTATATATAGTCGAACTCCTCTGTCTGAAACGATTGATTGCCTATTTTTAATACGGGTTTGCTTTTGGGTTGCGCTTGCAAAGCTGAACAAAATAGCACTCCGGCAACCGATAACAGCAGGCTTTTATAATTAATGATTTTCATTGTTGAGTTTGTTGTGTTGTGGTATTACTAAACGGCAATTTAGAAAAAATATTATTAATAGATTGCCTCCTGTGGCATTAATCAACCAAAATAGAGTGTGATTATTCAAATTGGCTGTTCTGCTCAACGAGTGGTTTGTGCTTTTCTCCAGTTTCACGCTGATTGACACCTGAAATTCTTTATGGAATAGAAAGGGAGTAACTTGTTGTTATTGAAAATGATAATCCCGCAGATTCCATCTGTTGACACTGAATTGTTTGTGATTCATTGTTAACAGGTGTAATCTGCGGGACAATATTATAGCAACTATTATCTTGAGTAGTTGGGGGCTTCCTGGGTTATCGATACATCGTGAGGGTGATTTTCGGTGACACCGGCCGACGTGATTTTTGTAAACTTGGCTTCATGCAGTGCTTCAATGTTTTGTGCTCCGCAGTATCCCATTCCGGCTCTTAAACCACCAATTAGTTGATAGATAACTTCAAAGAGTGTGCCTTTGTATGGTACTCGTGCGCTAATGCCCTCGGGAACCAGCTTTTTGATGTCGTCTTCCACATCCTGGAAATAGCGATCCTTAGAGCCCTTCTGCATTGCCTCGAGTGAGCCCATTCCTCTGTAAGCCTTGAACTTACGTCCGTTGAAGATGATGGTTTCGCCTGGCGACTCCTCTACGCCGGCCAGCAACGAGCCTGCCATAACGCAGCTTGCGCCTGCTGCCAGTGCCTTCACTATGTCGCCCGAATAGCGTAATCCTCCATCGGCAATAACAGGTATTCCGCTTCCTTTCAGTGCCTTCGATACGTCATAGATGGCCGAAAGTTGTGGTACGCCCACCCCAGCGATAACGCGTGTAGTGCAGATTGAACCAGGGCCGATACCCACCTTTACGCCATCGGCACCAGCTTTCACAAGGTCGAGTCCGGCTTCGGCAGTAGCAATGTTACCAACCACCACGTCGAGATTGGGATACGCTTTTTTAACTTTTTTGAGGGTCTCGATTACTCCAAGGCTATGGCCGTGGGCTGTGTCGATAACTATGGCGTCAACATTGGCTTTAACCAATGCTTCAATTCGTTCGAATGTGTTGTAGGTCACTCCCACGCCAGCAGCTACACGCAGACGGCCCTTGTCGTCCTTGCAGGCCATTGGCTTGTCTTTGGCCTTGGTGATATCTTTGTAGGTTACCAGCCCTACCAGTTTGCCGTTTTTGTCGATAACGGGCAGTTTCTCTATCTTGTAGCGTTGAAGTATGGCAGCTGCATCTTCGAGGTTGGTTGTCTGGTCGGTGGTAACCAGGTTCTCACTTGTCATCACTTCGTCGATGAGTCTTCCCAGGTTTTGCTCGAAACGGAGGTCGCGGTTGGTAACAATACCAACCAGAAATCCGTCAGCATCTACCACCGGGATACCACCAATTTTATATTCGCGCATCAGATTGAGGGCGTCACCCACAGTTTTTCCTTTGCGGATGGTTATTGGGTCGTAAATCATACCATTCTCGGCACGTTTTACAATCTCTACCTGCTTGGCCTGTTCCTCAATGGTCATATTCTTATGAATCACGCCGATACCTCCTTCGCGTGCAATGGCTATTGCAAGTCTGGCTTCGGTTACGGTATCCATGGCAGCGGATACGATAGGTGCATTGAGCTTGATGTTGCGCGAAAAATGAGATGATAAATCTACGTCGCGGGGTAACACTTCAGAATAAGCGGGAATCAGAAGCACGTCGTCGAATGTGAGTCCATCCGAAACAATTTTGTCGGCAGCAAATGACATAAGAAATGCTTTTTAGTGAAATAATAAATTTCGTGCAAATTTAATCTTTTTGTGTGCCATCTGAAAATATTTCACCCATAAAAAGATATAAAAGAGAGTGATTGCTCTTTTTAATTTTTTATCAGCATATCTTCTAAAGCTTCAAAAACCTGATGATTGGATGGCAGGACTTTTAAAAAATGCTTTTTCGACTCTTTCAGGGTTTTGATTGCTCTCTTTTTTTGACCCGTCAAATAAAGCAGTTTCCCGTAGTGGAACTTAAGGTTTCCCAATGCTTCGTGGTCGCTGCCATATTTCTTAAGCATCAGGCGGATATGTGTCTTATAGGCATCGTTATTGCGGCTTAACCGAAACAGCTCGTACAGCCTGTCGGCAATATCGGGATTATGTGGGTCGGTAGCAAATATTTTGTTCGCCCTTTCAACTGCTTTGTCGGTCATATTTTGCTGAAGCATAGAGCGTAGCAGGAAGGTTTGGTTGAGCAGATAGCCCGGTGCCAGTGAGTCGGCCAGGGTGAAGTAGCTGAGTGCCTTGTCGAAGCTGCCATTCTCGTAAAGCGCAATACCTGCCATGCGTGCAGCATCCGACCTGCTTGCCGAATCGGTGTATAACTCGGTGGCCTTTAGTGCGTAAGGAAGTGCGGCAAGGCTGTTTTTCGAAAGCAGATAACTTACGCCCATGCTGTAGTTGGTTAGCGGATTGAGCGAATCTGTCTCCAGCGATTTGGCGTACCACTGTGCTGCGTCGGAATATCTCTTCTCAAGCGAACAGAAGTATCCCATGGCGTAAAGTGAGTGTGAGTCGAAGATTCCGTTTCGCCAGGCGTGCCTGTAATGGTCGTTCATCCGGCGTATAATATCAAAACTGTCGTCTTTCTTTCCGAACCGCTCTTGCTGAAACTCATCGAACAGAAAGTCGGCGTATAACTTGTGTAACTCGTAATCGTTGGGCGTTTTACGCAATAGGGCATTGAAAACGGAATCGGTATTGAAAGGGAAGCAGTCGTTGCTGCCGTTGGTATATGTGAAACATACCTCTTTTTTATCTATGTCGATATTTCCTTTGGTCACCGCTAATCTGACTATTTCCGATTCTTTGTTTTGTGCAAACAGTAGCCTTGTGTATTGGCGGAGTGAGTCGGGAAGGATGTGGGTGTCAATTCGTTGTGCATCGGCAGTTTGCCATAATGCCGACGACAAGTAAAACAGTATCAGAAATATCCTCATGAACGGTGTTGTTATTTAATGCAAAGTAATAAAAAAGCCGGTGGTTTATGTTCCTCCGGCTTTTTTATTTATAAGTTGATTGTTAATCCTGCAAAAATAGACCGAGGCAGTCCCGGGCCGTAGATGAACGACGGGTCGCGGTATGCGCCTCTGTCGAAATCTTTTTGGTATGAGTTGAAAATGTTTTTCATTCCTGTGCTGATGCTCATTTTTGTGTCGCCTGCTTTAAAGTCGTAGGCCAGCTTCATCCCCATATCGTAGAAATCGGTTGTTTTGATTATTGTTCCATCTTCAGGCACGGGGAGGAGATGGCCAAAGTAGGGAACCAGCATTTTGCCTGTATAGGTGAAGTTGGCCGAAAGACAAAAGCCGTTCCAGAAATCCCAATCCACCAGTGCAAAGCCATATAAGTCGGGTGTGCGCAGGAATTTTTTCTCGCCAAGCACCTGTGGTGCGTCAAACCGGCTCTGCTGTATGGTCATTCCCGATGTAAGGGTCAGATCCTGACCGGGCTTTAGGTTGAGCTCTATGTTGACACCTTTAACCATTGCTCCCGATTCGGCATTTACACGGGTGTAAACCACTACTCCGTCGGCATCGGGTGTGCCGTAGATATTCGAAAAAGGATTGTTTAGTTGGGTGACGAATCCTTCTACAAGCAGCGATGTGAAAAGGCCTCCGAAATGGCGTTTGGCATCAACCGAAAACATGTAACTCATGCTGGTCTCTGCCTCCAAGTTGTCGGCATTTTTGTGAATTATTTTTCTGGCCTTCGACGATTCGATATGTAAATCTTCGTCGAACACCTGAGGTGCACGGTATCCTCTCGACATATTGGCTCTCAGCTGTATTCCTTCGGATATCTTATACATCAACCCCACTCTTGGGCTCAAAACATTGCCTGTCACATCGTCGGCATTTTTTTCAATGTCGCTTATCAGATAGTGGTCGTAGCGTATGCCGGCCGATAGTTTGAGCTTATTCCAGCTCTTCTCGTACTGCGCAAATACTCCCATGATATTTGAAAACTGATTGGCAATGATGCTGTTGGGAAGATGTTCGGGCTGGAGGTGACCATTGGCATCGGGTTTGGCATTCTGCCAGTCGGGGTAGCCCAACTTTTTGTCGGTAAGCTTTCCTCCGGTATTCTCCAATCCCATTAGCAGTGATGCTCCGGTGAGGTCGAATTTGTACTGCCCGCCAAAGTTGTAGGTCACATCGGTTGTGTTGCCATAGTCGGCAAGTGATTGTCCTGCACCGTAATACGAATCTCTGTCAACAAATTGTGTAGAGGCATAAAGTGTCATTATGTCGTTTTCGCGGTAGAACTTATCGAACGAAACCATTGCTGTTGATATGTTCTGATGTATCGATTCGGCTATATTGGCTTCATGTTCGGGATAATTGAATCGGTCGCCGCCTCTGCGGTTTTCGTTTACATTCAGAAAGTCAACGGCAAGTTTGCTCCTGTATCCTGTTTTATGTGTCAGGCGGCCTCCCAGAGTTATATTTTTAATCTTTGTCACCTCCGAAAAACCGTCGCCGTTTGCATCAAAGGGATCGCGCTTGCGATAGTTGCCATATAGTGTGAAGCCGCTTTTAAAGTCGGGTTTTACCATCGATACGTTGAAGTTGAGCATGTGGTCGCCGGCAGTTCCACCGGTGTTTTTCATTCCAACTCCGTTTAGCCCGTAGTTGTAGCCTATTGATGCACTGCTGTTTAGTGGTTCCTGTAGTATCATATTGATTGTTCCTGCAATGGCGTTGCTCCCGTATAGCGACGAGCCGCCACCACGCACCACCTCGATGCGCTCTACTATTGATGCAGGCACCACCTCAAGGCCATATACCGCCGCCAGTCCACTGAATAGTGGGCGGCCGTTGATAAGTATCTGCGAGTAGTTGCCGCCCAGGCCGTTCATGCGCACCTGGCTTAGTCCGCAATTCTGGCAGTTCATCTCAACCCTCAGGCCGGGAGTGAAACTGATACCTTCGTTGAGCGTTATTGCCTGACACGACTCCAAGCTCTTGGGCGATAGTGTGTTGACAAAGAGTGCTGCATCGCTGCGCCGCTGGCTGCTTCGGTCAACGCTCACCACCACCTCCTCAAGTCCCAGCACATCGTCCTCGAGATTGAAACTGATATTGTCGGGTATATTTCCTTCCAGAATCTTTACTTCACTCGGTTTGTAGCCCACAGCACTCGCCACAAGTGTAACTGTCTTGTTGTGAGAAAGAACGAGTTCGAATTCTCCGTTTTCGTTGGCTACCGCCCCAATGGTTGTACCCTTCACCGCCACAGTGGCAAACGGTATTGTCTCTTTTTTACTTTTTATGGAACCCTTCAATGTTTTCATGCCTACAGGCAGGGCGTAGGATGCAGTAAATGAAGAGAT
>JBDHYT010000009.1:0-18439 GCA_039811485.1 Marinilabiliaceae bacterium
CGGCAATAAAACAAAAAACACCTTGCTTATGTTGAGTATCGTAATGGGATATTTCATCGACAGTCGCCAGGCAATGCTTCCCGGTGTTCCGTAGGAGTATTTAGCCTCCACATCCCTGAAACCTGCCCGGTTGAGTTTTTCCCGTATATCGTCTATGTTGTATCCATCGCGCACATGTTCGTCGATAAACCCATGTACTTCATTCTCTTCGTGATGATGGCTGTCGCTTCCTCCCTTGTCCGAAGGGGTTGAGATAAGCAACATACCGCCATCATTGAGCGAACGGTGGAAATTTGCAAATACCTGCTCGTCTTCCAGTATATGCTCCATCACATCAACAGAGAGGATGAGGTCGAAGGTTGATGGTTTACTGAATGTCACCAAGTCGCGATTCTCAAATTTAACCCTGTCCGAACGTCCTATTCTGTCAAAGAACCGGTTACAATCGGCAATCTGTTCGTCTTTTATGTCAACAGCAAGAATATGGTTTTTGTTGTTGAGCGACGACATGAAGTATGTGTATTGGCCAAATCCGCTTCCTGCATCCATTATTGATACTCCGGATTGGTGGCCTTTACTCCAGCCCTTAAGCTCCCTGCGGATGTGCCACGACCGTAGCAGCAGCAGATCCAGGAGCCGGTAGAACAGGATTCGGAGAGCCGGGGTGGCATTAAACACCTCACCCAGCGATTTTTTAATGGGATCGTACTGCATTGGTTAATCTTTTAACAGCTTGTCAATATTCTCGAGATAGTCTAAACTGTCGTCGAGGAAGAACGAAGGCTCCGGGATTACCCTGAGTTGCTTTCCGACCCTCTGTCCGAGTGCATAGCGGATACGGGCACTATTCTCGTTGATATTGGCCAGCACCTCCTTGCTCTTCTGCGGAGGGAAGATGCTCAGATAATACCTTACTATACTAAGGTCGGGCGATACTCTGGCAATGGTTACTGTAACCAGGCTGCTTAATGTCAGTTCGTTAAGTTCTCGTTGCAGTATCTCGCTCATCTCTTTTTGAAGGAGTCGCGATATCTTTTTTTGTCTTGTACTTTCCATATTTTTCTTCTTTGCAATGCAAAAGTAGTTAATAATAGCGACATTTTCAGGCTTTGCCGCTATTATGATTTCCCCGGCCTGTCAACATCGTAGCCTTTCAGTACCGCTATATGGTAACTAATAAGCTGAAGCGGAACAACAGTCAGCAGTGGCTCAAGGGCATCGTGGCAGTGTGGAACCTCTATGGTGAAATCGGCTATCCGGCTGATAATCTCATCTCCCTGGCTCACTATTGCAATTACCTTTGCATTGCGTGCCTTTACCTCCTGAATGTTTGAAACAACTTTTTCGTACGATTTATCTTTTGTGGCCAGCACAAACACCGGCATATTTTGGTCTATCAATGCTATTGGTCCATGTTTTATCTCGGCTGCGGGATAGCCCTCGGCATGGATGCGCGAAACCTCTTTGAGCTTAAGTGCCCCTTCGAGAGCCACCGGAAAGAGATTCCCCCTTCCGAGGTAGAGTGCATTGGTAGAATCTTTAAAATTCTCGGCAATAGTTTTTATCACCTCCTCATTGCCAAGTATCTGCTTTATGCGCTCAGGGCTCTTTATCAGTTCGTCGATAACTTCGTAATAATCTTCGTCGCTAAGCACGTTTCTTTTCTTACCCATCATCAATGCCATCATTGTCAGCACTGTAACCTGCGATGTAAATGCCTTGGTAGAGGCTGCACCAATCTCGGGTCCGGCATGGGTGAAAACTCCGGCATGGGTTTCGCGCGGGATGGATGTGCCTGGAACATTGCATATTCCAATAATAAGTGCCTCCTGCTCTTTGGCATATTTTATTGCAGCCAGCGTATCGGCTGTTTCACCGCTCTGCGATATTGCAATAACCACATCTCCCTTGTTGATGATTGGGTTTCGGTATCTGAATTCTGATGCATACTCAACCTCCACCGGTATCCGTGCAAACTCCTCAAAGAGATATTCGCCCACCAGTGCCGCATGCCACGACGTGCCGCATGCCACTATTATCAACCTCCGTGCCGAGGCCATTTGCGGCATCACATCGGCAATTCCACCCAGGAATATCTTGGAGCGGTCGAGAGAAATGCGTCCTCTGAATGTGTCTGCTATCGACAGAGGCTGCTCAAATATCTCTTTTTGCATAAAGTGAGAATATTGTGCTTTGTCGAATTTTTCTATCTCGTGCTCTACCTTCACTATTTTTGGGGTTCGCAAGTCGTTGTGCAGACTCTTTAGCTGTATCTCACCACGGCTTATCACCGCCACCTCTTCGTCGTTGAGAATAACAATACGGTCGGTATATTCTATGATTGGGTTTGTGTCAGAGGCAACAAAATATTCGTTGTCGCCAATGCCCACCAGCATAGGACTGCCATTGCGGGCGGCTATTAGTTTATCGGGCTCGGCGGTGCAAAGTGCCATGATGCCGTATGCTCCTGCCACTTTGCCAAGTGCAATACGTACGGCCATATCAGCCTCCACCTCATTTTCGATATAAATATTCTCTATCAGGTTGGCAAGCACCTCGGTATCGGTTTCGCTTTTGAATGTATAACCGCGTGCTATGAGCTCTTTTTTGAGGTGGGCATAGTTTTCGATTATCCCGTTGTGGACTATTGCAAACTTTCCGTTCATCGACAAGTGCGGATGTGCATTGCTATTGCTTGGTATGCCGTGTGTCGCCCAGCGGGTATGGGCAAATCCCATAGTTCCCGATATTGGCTTTCCTGATGCCTGTTCTTCGAGGTCTCTCACACGCCCCTTGCATTTGTAGATGTGCAAATGGCTGTTCATCAACGCTATGCCGGCAGAGTCATAAGCGCGGTATTCGAGTCGCTGAAGTCCTTTTATGAGTATGTTGTAGGCCGAGCGGCCGCCTATATAACCAACTATTCCACACATATTTGATCTGTTTTGTTGATGATTAATTCAATATAGGTTATTATTCGGTTACTGGTTCATATTTTTTTATGAACGACCTGATCCAGTTGATTCTCTGTTCGAAATGCCGGTGGCACTGTTTAATTGCGTTGTGCTCTTCGGCCTTTCCTTTGATGATGGAAAAATCGGCCAGGTGGTCGTCTGGTTCGCCATCCATACCGTAGCCTACGCTTAATGAATGCGAGAACTCCTTCATTGCATCCTTGAGTAACATCGATAGCGACTCCTCCTGAATGGCAAGCCACTCTTCGGCTAATGGCAGAAAGTCGGTTGGTGAAAGTTGTGGAGTTATTGAAAAATGCGATTTTAGTATGTGGAGACTCCATCCGCGCTTGTCGTTGCCGTACTCCTCGAAGATTGACGACAGCTCATTTTCAACATCCGTAATTGAGTGGTATTGGTCTCTTTCAACCCTCGATATCAATGACGATATGCGCCATTGGGGAGCTATCATGCCTCCGATATCGGCCCACTCGGTAATGGTGTTGTTCGATATCCATTTGTGCGAAGTGGGCTTTTCTATTTCCAGGAATAGCTGTTCGTAAAGAAAATCCTTAATTGCTTTGGTGTAAATCTGCACATATTGTGGTATCCTTTCACTATGTATGAAGACTCCGTTGTGCTCCAGCATTCCGGGTTCGATAGTCTGTTGCTTTAAGAATTGGATGGCTGCAAGCATTTGTGTAACAGTCACCGGGTTGAGTGGCGACACTTCAAGTCTGTCGAGTCTCCCATCTATGGGGCGGTGGTCGCGCTGAAACCACTTCTTCTCGTCGCGGAACATACCAATGGTTTTCATGTTCTGGCCAATCAGCAATATGCTCTCTTTTTCGCGTTCGATGAGGTACGAGAAAGGAAACATCGATGTGTCGGGATGGTGGCGGTGACTTCCGGCAATCATTGTGAATGCTCCGATATGTGCCGGCTCAAGTATATATGAGTTGGAGGCAGTTTTTACGCCTCTATCCATTATTGCCTGATGTGTAGGGCCAAGTTTGTAATGATGGTTGCTCTGGTTAGTTCCGCTTCCGGCATTGAAGAACGAATGTGCCGATGCAATCAGTAATGAGGTCTTATGATGGCTCACGGTAAAGGGGCCTGCCATTATCGATAATCCTTCGCCGTTGAGTAGTTCGCTGTTGGCAAATATCAGGCTGTTCTCGGCCGAGAAGTGGTGGCTCACAAGACAAGCCTGACCGATAAAGCATTTTTTGATGTGTGCACCATTGCTTATTTTACTGCCCGCACCAATGATAAAATGTTTGGCTATAACTCCTGCACCAATGCGTGTAGGAAACTGTTGCGACGAATTGATGGTTCCGTTAAACAGTTTGGTTACTTCTGTGAGCACTGCATGCGAATCGATGTGCACATTTTCGATGCTCTGGCAGTTGGTAATGGTCACTCTCATGCCTATGCGGCCAAACTTGGCAATCTTGTGCTGGGTATATAGGTTGATGAGTGCCGTCAAACGCTCAATCAGCCGTGGTTTGTACCGGTAGTGGGTGAGTATGTGTGCCATGTTCGACGACATGGTGTCGTAAATAGGCAATTCGCGTCCGCCGGCTTCATTTACCGCACTAATCATTGTTCCCTGTCCATAGGTGGTCTTTTCGGTAGCTACAATTATGCCGCAGTTGTGGATAATGGTACGGTGTCCTATATGATAGTTGGCAATATAACCCTGTATGTTTTTGATATAGCAGTTGTTGCCTATTATGCTCTGGTGGATCACGGCATTGTAGATGCCTGTCTTTACCGGCATGTTTCCGGTAAGTTGCAGTGTTTCGTCGTACACTCCAAGGTGTACCTCACCCGAGAAGGTTGTGTTGTGGATGTTGGCGGGCGAAAATCGTGTTGATACAAATATCTGGCTCCACGAACTGCAGTGACATCCCTGTTGTTCCAATTGTCTGATCTCCTCAGGCGACAATAATCTCTCTTCCATAGATTCAGTATTGAAGTTTTGGCACAGCTCAATATGGACTGTTAACCCCAAATCAATTAAGTAATGGTAACGTAAAGTTACTATTACTTTTGATTCTGGAAATAAAAAAAGCTGCATTTTCATTATGCAGCTTTTTGATTTTATTGTCAGTGAAACTTCACATATTTTATGTCGAGCTTCAGCCGTTTATCCTCCGAATTGATTGTTGCGTTGCTGTTGAGTACCACCCTCGTATATTCCGATTTAGAACTCGACGGGACCAGATAAAATTCGCGCTCAAATATCTTGTCATCGTTAAGCAGCACGCTCTCGAGGAAACCACGTGCAAACCTAAAGTGATATGTCAGGGTGTTGTAGTTTACCACGCCGCCTATAAATGCCTGTTCGTAACTGCCACTTGTGGTCAGGAATGTTGGCGTCTCAAGCTTACCTGTTTTGGTGTTTTTTTGCTTTATCTGCAGCTCTGAGGGCAATGTGTATCTTTTGGGTTTTGATTGTGCTGTGTCGATATGGAAAATCAAATCCACTGTGCTTATGCCAATTTTATTGTCATTGCTATTGCTATGCTGATCCCAGTCGTATTTTACCGAATCGGCCCAATTGTATATGTCTTTGGGGAATCTGAACTGGGTTGCACTTCCGGCCAGGCTCTGAACATACAGATATTGAGGATTGACGGTTCCTGTCTCTATCCCGCCTGTATTTTGGTTGGTGAAACGGTTAACCCTTGCTGCCTCATGATTGAAATAGAACGAGAAGTTATACTTCAGCGTGTCAATTATCTCATTGTACTTGTCTTTTCTGATGTATGAGTAGTACAATGTCATGTAGCTTTTTTTGTTGAGGATGTCAAATTTCATCAATGAGCCTATGGATGAAGCATCTTCCTGTTGGGAGGTGATGTATATTCCTTTGAATGCCTCCATAAAAGATTCTCTGCTGGCCAGCGACTCTTTGTCGAGGTTGAAAAGATAGTTGGCAGTTTCATCGTTCAGCTTGAATGCCCATTGCTGGTCGTGCTTTGAAATATTCCACACCGAGTCGCGTTTCTCCTTGGCTCCCTTTAGAATGTCTTTGGCAGTCATCACCCTCTCTGCAATAGGACTTGAGGGGTCGTACCATCCTGTAAGGTCGGTGTCGGAGTAGTAGTTCTGCTTTTTGTCGGGCATCTGGTCCAGCCTGTATATGCTCACCTTGTGTTTGGCCACCGTATCGCCTACCACCCAGGCTTTCTGAAATGTAAGGAATATCTTTGCCGAGTCCACACGGTATCCTTCGTAGGGTTTGAACGATCCATTGGGTACCTTGCTGCCGATTGTCAGCTGTCCGAAGAAATCAGCTTTTGTGTTTCCAAATTCAGTATCCTTAAGTTGGCCAAGCAGAGCGTAATCCACATCGTCCGACTGGATTTTGCCCATGAAGATATTGTTGGTGCTCAAAGCCATTTCGTTGTAGTTGTACACTCCAACAATCTCTTTTTCGGGTAGAATGTTACCACCTATTTCTGATGCTTTGTCGTCGCAGGAGGTTATCAATGCAGTGTTTCCTATCAGTAGTAAGGCAAGACAGCTCTTTAGCAATCTGTTGAAATCTGCTTTGGTTATGTTTTTTTTCATTAGTAGAATGATGGTCTTAGTTTACTAGTTTATCGTAGAATTCATCATAAGCATCGATGTAGCTCTCTTCGGGCTGATGCTCAAGGAATGGTTTTTTGCTCTGCTTGATATAGTCTAACAACTCAGGGTCGATGGTTTCGCTACCTTGTATAATGCCATCCGACATTGATATTGCCAACTTGGTGAAATTGATGTAGTTAGCCGGATTTAGAAGTGTCAGGTCGTTCTTCTTCATGCCGTCTATCATGGCTTTATCTTTTATTTTTTTGCCCCACTCTGCGCTAAAGGCGTCGTTATATACCGAATATACAATTTTGGTGGTTGCAAAATGTGGATCTTCGTTCATCGCTTTTTTTATGTATAGCGGAATAAACCCCGTGAACCAGCCATGACAGTGGATTATGTCCGGAGCCCATCTCAGTTTTTTGGTTGTCTCCAAAACTCCGCGAGCAAAGAAGATGGCGCGCTCATCGTTGTCTTCAAACTCGGTATTGTCGTCGTCGGCAACGGTGTTTTTACGCTGGAAGAAATCTTCATTGTCGATGAAATAGACCTGCATACGGGCTGGCTGAATGCTTGCAACTTTTATTATCAGCGGATGGTCGGTGTCGTCGATGATGAGGTTCATGCCCGAAAGCCTGATTACCTCGTGCAACTGGTTGCGACGCTCGTTGACACTGCCATAACGCGGCATGAATGTGCGAATCTCTTTTCCTCTTTCCTGAATACCTTGCGGTAGATTCCTGCCAATATTTGCTACCTCCGACTCCGGAAGATATGGCGTAATTTCCTGGGAAACAAATAGTATTCTGGTTTTTTCCATCGTAATCTATACATCAATTAGCTTACGCAAAGGTACTAAAATTATGGCTCTCTGCAAAAACTTGTTGTAATTATTGATTTTACTTTCGTAAGTGAAGTGATATGTTGAAAAAAAAAGATGGTGTCGAACAAACCTGTTACACCATCTTTTAATTCTGCCTGCTCCCTGATGGGAGTTGTGGTCTATCTGTTCGGAGTTATCCACATGTGGGTTTTGGTGCAGTTTATGCCCAATATTTTATCGCCCACCTGGATATTGAATCTTCCCTCTTCGAGTATCCATTTCCCATCGTAACCCACAAAAGCAAGGTCGGAACCTTTAAGCCTGAGTGTCACCGTTTTTGATTCACCCGGCTTTAGTTCCACCTTTTCAAAAGCCCTTAACCGGCGCACATCAGGTGTGAGAGATGCTACAAGGTCGCTGCTAAAGAGCAGAATACTCTCCTTGCCCGTAACTTTACCCATATTTCGCACTTCAACAGTGAACTCGAGTTGGTCGTCGGCAGTAAAGTCGGTTTTGTCAACCTTAAGGTTGCTGTATTCAAATGCAGTATAACTCAATCCGTAACCAAAAGCCCACTGTACCGACACTTGCGAGTCGTAATTGTAAGCTCCTTCCATCTGCTTGCCAATATGCTCGCTTGGCTTGTAGTCGTAGGTAATCAGTGAGTTAATCTCCTTTGGATAGGTAAATGGCATCTTTCCGCTGAAATTTGAATCTCCTGCAATAAGATTGGACAGTGCATCGCCACCATAGTTCCCCGGCAGCATGATGTTAACAACAGCTTTGGCAAGTGGTTCTATATCAGCAATAATTCTGGGTCTGCCCTGGTTAAGAATCAGAATTATAGGTTTGCCTGTTTTTGCCAACTCTTTTATTAAATTGCGCTGGTTGTCGGTCTGAGTGAGGTTGGTGAGATTTCCCGGTGTTTCGCAGTATGAGTTTTCGCCAATAACAGCCACTATATAATCTGTTCCGGCCGCTGCTGCCACAGCCTTGTCTATCTCGGGTGTGTTCTCTTCGTACCACTGTCCGCCGGCCTTATATGTTACTCCCGGTTCGTAAACAATATTCTCTTTGCCAAATTTATTTACAAATGCTTCGAGAATTGTGTTGTATTGGCCTGCGCACTCATCGGCCTTGTCGCCCTGCCAAGAGTAACTCCAGCCTCCGTTGAGTGTGCGCATTGAGTTGGCATTGGGACCGGTAATCAGAATTTTCTTTCCTTTTGGCAGAGGTAGTATGTTTCCTGAATTTTTTAATAACACAAGCGACTCCTCGGCTGCCTTAAGTGCCACTGCTGCATGCTCTTTGCTGCCAAACAACGGATAGTCTCCTACGTTATAGTATGGTTTATCAAACAGGTTGAGGCGGTATTTCATCCGCAATATCCTTCGCACTGCATCGTCAATTCTGCTCATTGGCACTTCTCCTTCCTGTACCAACTCTTTCAGCAAAGTTGCAAAATTTACGTCGTAGGGATCCATCGACATATCTATTCCTGCGTTGATGGCAATTTTGATAGCCTCTTTCTTGTCTTTTGCAATATGGTCGCGGGTATAGAGGTTATTTATGTCGGCCCAGTCGGTCACTATCATCCCGTCCCAGTTCAAATCCTCTTTCAACCATGTGGTCAGAAGTTCGTAGTTGGCATGGAAAGGCAATCCGTTGTTGATTCCCGAATTTACCATTATCGACAGTGCACCGGCCCTAACCATTTCGAGGAATGGGGCGAAATGTTTTTCGCGCATATCCTGAACTGTTATCGACGATGGAGTACGGTCTTTGCCCGATACCGGAACACCATAACCCATATAGTGTTTCATGCAGGCGGCTATGTGGTTGCTGCCTATGTTGTTAGGGTTTTCGCCCTGAAATCCGAGTATAGACTGGCGTCCCATTTCAGCATTAACGTAGCTGTCTTCGCCATAGCTCTCCCACATTCGCGACCAGCGCGGATCGCGGCCGAGGTCGGTTACCGGAGCGTAGGTCCACGGTATGCTGCCGGCTTTTGTTTCGTAGGCCGATATGCGTGCCCCCTCGCGTGTAAGTTCACGGTTGAAGGCTGCGGCCATATTAATGCTTTGCGGGAAAAACGTACCACCCAGTGTATAGGTTGTACCATGTATCTGATCGACACCATAGATGCATGGAATACCTGTCTCCTTTATCGATACCTCCTGGATGCGTTTTATTATCTCCTGCCACTTTTCAGGAGTTTGGGCAATCCCGTTTGGCACGTTGAGTATAGAGCCTACCTTGTATTTGCCGATTACGGTTTTTAGCTTCTCTTCATCAAGCTGGAATCCTTTTGCCTGCTCGATATCCTGGATGCGGTTGTACATCCTCATCAGCTCCTCTTGCGAGGGTAACTCTTTTCCTACTTTGAACTCCTTGTCTAACTTATAGTTGCGCAATATCCGCTTTACATCGGCGAGGGTTATTGTCTCTAATGAGAGGCCTTCGAGCGGATCGTGTCGTTTCTGGAGCACGTCGATGGTCAACTCTGTCATCTGGCCAACCTTCTGGTCGAGGGTCATCCGTTTGAGCAGGGCTTCAACCTCACGCTCAATACGTTCGTCTTTGTGGATTGCCGGATTGATGGGGTGCTGAGCCGTTACATTGATAAAAAAACCTACCAATGCTGCCAAAATGGTGTTTCTTTTTTTCATGAATCGTTTTTATAGTTATTCCGGCAAAACAAAACCTTTTAATATGCCGTCAAACAAATATACAACAATACTTCCAGAGATAAATGACATTTTTACCCGCATATTTATCGGACAACCTCAACTTGTGATGCTTAGCGAAAATCTATGTGTCAGGTTTGAATAATTTTCAATAAAATAGACAATAAAAAATATTGGCAGGCTTATTTTATTATTACATTTGCCAAGTTTTTTTTAAATAGATGATATGACAAATGGTTTTTGGCTTAGTATTTGTCATTCAATTATTGTGATTCGTTTATATCTGTAATGGAAATAGTTACTCGAGTCAGTGATCTGACACAATTTATTGAGGCGGCAAAACAGCAAAACCTTACAATAGGCTTTGTGCCGACCATGGGTGCACTCCATCAAGGACACCTCTCGCTGGTTGATGCAGCCGGCAAACAATGCGATGTGGTTATTGTGAGTATTTTCGTTAACCCAACGCAGTTTAATAATCCCAACGACCTTAAGACTTATCCGCGGACGCTGGATAAGGATGCCGAACTGCTTTCAAAAACCCCTTGTAATCTTATATTTGCTCCAACGGTGAGCGAGGTTTATCCCGAGGAAGATACAAGAGTGTTCGATTTTGGTATGCTCGACAAGGTTATGGAAGGTAAGCACCGTCCCGGTCATTTTAATGGTGTTGCACAGGTGGTTAGTCGTTTGTTTTCGCTTGTGAAACCCGATAAGGCATTCTTTGGAGCCAAGGACTTTCAGCAGATGGCCATTATCCGCAAGATGACAAAAGAGATGATGCCTGAGATTGAAATTGTGGGATGCCCCATAGTGAGAGAGAATGACGGACTTGCAATGAGTTCGCGCAACACGTTGTTGACCCCGGAGATGAGAAAAAAAGTACCTGTTATTGCGGCTACTTTATTTGAATCTGTTAACTTAGTGGCGCAAAAAGATGTTGAAGAGCTTAAAACATTTGTGATTGAACAAATCAACAGTGTGGATGGTTTAGAGGTAGAGTACTTTGAAATTGTTGACAGCAATACGTTACAGCCTGTCAATAACTGGGATGAGACCGGAGCAATAACCGGGTGTATCACTGTTTATGCAGGGAATGTTAGATTAATAGATAACGTGACATATAAATCGTAACGCGTCATGATGATTCATGTAGTTAAATCAAAATTACACAACGTATCGGTAACTGAGGCCGATTTGAACTATGTTGGAAGTATCACCATTGCAGAAGATCTGATGGAGGCTGCCAATATTATCGAAAATGAAAAGGTGCAGGTAGTCAACAACAATAACGGTGAGCGTTTCGAGACCTATGTTATAAGGGGTGAACGCGGATCGGGTGTTATATGCCTTAATGGTGCTGCTGCACGCAAGGTGTCGGTTGGCGACGTGGTTATTATTATTGCTTATGCAATGATGGACATGGAAGAGGCAAAAAAATTCAAACCAACATTTGTTTTTCCCGACACACTGACCAATCAATTAGTGTAAGATGTTGATTGTTCCATAGATATGACCCCGGATTATTCCGGGGTTTTTTGTTATTTTTGATTCGGATAAAAAATTAAGATATGGCTAAGACTAAGAGTGTTTTTGTGTGTCAGAATTGCGGTTCCGAATCGCCCAAGTGGATAGGTAAATGCTATGGATGTGGCGAATGGAACACTTTTGTTGAAGAAGTTGCAATAACAGGCAAAGGCTCTTCGTCGCACTCACTTGTGGCAGGCCATGGTGCTGCACCATCAAAGCCCGTAGCCCTCACCGATGTTGAGGTGGCCGATGTGCCGCGAAGCACTACCGGCAATGGCGAACTCAACCGTGTGCTTGGAGGCGGCATTGTGCCTGGTGCACTTATTCTGATTGGTGGCGAACCGGGAATTGGTAAATCAACTCTTGTGCTCCAGATGGCTCTTAACTTACCTGATAGAAAGGTTCTTTATGTGTCGGGTGAGGAGAGTGTGCAGCAGATAAGGTTGAGAGCCGAACGGATAGAGGGGAATAATCAGAGCAACTGCTTGTTGGTGAGTGAAGTGGCTCTTGAGAGGATAATGGTGCATATCGAAAATACAAACCCCGATATTGTTATTATCGATTCTATCCAGACCCTTGAGACCGAACGTGTTGAATCGGCACCGGGTAGTGTGTCGCAAATCAGGGAGAGCACGGCAATAATTATGCGGGCTGCTAAAGAGAAGAATCTGCCTGTAATGTTGATTGGCCACATCAACAAAGAGGGTAACCTGGCCGGCCCCAAAGTGCTTGAGCACATGGTGGATGTGGTGCTTCAGTTCGAGGGCGACCGCAACCACATGTACCGTATCCTCAGGTCGATAAAAAACCGCTTTGGCTCCACCCACGAAATTGGAATATTTGAGATGCAGCATAACGGTCTTCGCGAAGTTTCAAATCCGTCGGAGCTGCTTCTGGCCCATCACAACGAATCGTTGAGTGGCGTTTCGATAGCGGCGGCAATTGAGGGTATGCGTCCGTTTCTTATTGAAGTTCAGGCTCTTGTTAGTACTGCTGCTTATGCCACTCCTCAACGGTCGTCAACAGGTTTCGACCTTCGAAGGCTCAATATGTTGCTGGCAGTGCTCGAGAAGCGTGCCGGCTTTAAGCTGGCTGCCAAAGATGTATTTCTCAATATTGCCGGAGGGCTAAAGGTCAACGATCCGGCTATCGACCTGGCGGTGGTTTGCTCTGTGTTGTCGTCGAATATGGATTTGGCACTCAGTAGCGATATATGTCTGGCCGGTGAGGTGGGACTTTCGGGCGAGATACGCCCCATAACCCGCATAGAGCAGCGTATTGGTGAAGCAGCCAAGCTGGGTTTCAGCTCAATCATCATACCACGATATACCAAGGGAATCGACTTCTCCAAGTTCGATATCAAGGTTCATCAGGTATCCAAAGTAGAAGAGGCCTTCAGGTTGCTCTTTGCCTGAAAGCCTCTTTTATGTTAGAAAATTGAGTCGTCTTCGCCTCCGCCCACACCTTCCACTTCATCGGCATTGATGTGCCGGTCGGAACAGTCGAGGGTGAAGTTGATTTTAGCCGGCTTCTCAAACAGATCTTCCGGTTTTATATGTAAATCTTTGTTTTCGTAAATCTTTTGGATGTACATACCAAAGATTGGGATAGCCATATTGGCAGCCTGTCCCAGCTGCATGCTGTCGAAATGTATGTCGCGGTCTTCGCCTCCTACCCATACACCTGTAACTAAGTTGGGTACAATTCCCATAAACCAGCCATCGGAGTGGTTTTGGGTTGTTCCTGTTTTTCCTGCCATCTGGCTTCTAAGTGCATATTTCCCGCGCAGCCTTCGTCCTGTTCCCTGGTCGATAACGCCCTGCATCAGGTTGAGCATCAGAAAAGCTGTCTCTTCGCTAATTGCCTCCCGTTTGTTGGGATGGAATGTGGCCACCACATTGCCAAACCGGTCTTCGATACGTGTCACTGCCATTGGTTCTATGTTCACACCTTTGTTGGCATAGGTGTTGTAGGCACTCACCATCTCAAACAGCGAAAAGTCGGGTGTGCCGAGGCAGAGTGCGGGCACCGGGTCTATGGGCGATTTGATGCCGAGGTCGTGAATCATCTCTGCAACTGCTTCGGGCGAATACTGCTTCATCACCCAGGCAGTAATATTGTTGTTGGAGTTGGCCAATCCCCATTTTAACGACACCATCTCGCCGGCACGCTCGTTACCGCTGGTGCGGGGTGTCCACGAGTTGCCCGTGGGGAGTATGAATGTCTGAGGTATGTTGGGCACAAGGTCGCAGGGGGTGTGTCCCTCCTGCATGGCAAGGGTGTAAACAAATGGTTTGATGGTTGACCCAACCTGGCGTTTTCCTTGCGACACCATGTCGTACATGAAATACTTGAAGTTTGGTCCGCCTACGTATGCCTTTATATGTCCGCTCATCGGGTCAACAGACATCATTCCCGACCTGAGAAAGAACTTGTGGTATATTATTGAGTCCATTGGACTTAATATGGTATCCTTTGGTCCATTCCATGAGAATACCTGCATTGGTACCGGAGTTTTTAGTATTATATCTATCGAATCGCTACTTTTTCCGGCTTGTTTCAGCAATCGGTAACGCTCCGAATTTCGAACTGCCTTGTTGATGATTGCATCATACTGTTCGCGCGAAATATGCGATGTATAGGGAGCCTTAGCTTTATTGCGTTTCTCTTTGAAGAACTTGGGTTGCAAGTCCTTACCGAGGTGGTCGGTCATTGCCTCTTCGGCATATTGCTGAAGTCGGCTGTCGAGGGTGGTGTATATCTTCAGACCATCCTTATATATATTGTATTTTGTGCCGTCGGGTTTTATTGTTTTGTTTATCCAGCCGTATAGAGGGTTGTTGGCCCACTGTGTGCTGTCTTCGATAAACTGCTGTTTCATCCACGACGGATAGTTCTCGCGCTTTGGTTCGTTGGCCGATATTGTCAATCTTATATACTCTCTGAAGTAGGGTGCCAGCCCCTCCTTGTGATCCGAACGGTTAAAACGCAGTCCCAGCGGGAGCTGTTTCAGTGAGTCGAATTGTGCACGGCTTATGTAGTTTGATCTAACCATTTGGCTTAGAACTACATTGCGTCGTTCGTGAGTTAATGCTTCACGTCGGATGGGGTTGTAGAGTGCAGGATTTTTAAGCATTCCTATAAGCATGGCAGCCTCCTGGATTTGAAGACTGTCGGCCGATACATTGAAGAATGTCTTCGCAGCCGACTCAATTCCGTATGCGTCGTAGATAAAACCTGCCTTGTTGAGATACATTGTCAGAATCTCATTTTTGGTGTAGCTTCGTTCCAGTTTGATTGCAATAATCCACTCTTTGAGCTTCTGTATGCTTCTCTCCCAGAGGTTGGGCGCACGGTCGTGAAACAGGAGCTTGGCAAGCTGCTGGGTTATGGTAGAGCCGCCGCCGGAGCTTTGATCCTGCATCAGTACAGTGCGGAAGAGCACTCGCCCCAAACCACGCATGTCGATACCAGGATGGCTGTAGAAACGTTCGTCCTCGGTGGCCACAAGAGCTGTCACCAGATAGGGTGATAATTGCTCGTACTCTATCTGGCTTCTGTTCTCCTGAAAGTACTTACCTATCGACACACCGTCGGCAGTAATAATTTCGGTAGCCAGATTGCTTTTGGGATTCTCAAGTTCCTCGAAGGTAGGCATAAAACCCAATGTGCCGTTGGCAAGTAGTGTAAAGAACAGTATTAGCGATACCGTCCCAAAAATAAATATTCCCCAGAACCATTTGAGAAACCGGGCGTGTGGTGAGTTGTCGAATACCATATCAAAAAATAATTTCCGTAAAAATAGTAAATTTATATCATGCATATTGAAAAAAGATTGTGTATTATATCTCCGATTTTTTAATATTGTGCTATTTTTTATGCTAATTTTGCAGTTTGAATCAATATGCCTTATGGTATAAACCGTTTTTACAGAATGGCAAAGAAAGTTAAAGAGCAGAATCTGGTGATTGTTGAGTCACCGGCAAAAGCCAAAACGATTGAGAAGTTTTTGGGAGATAAGTATCTTGTTAAGTCAAGTTACGGTCATATACGCGACTTGAAGAAAAATGATTTCGGGGTGAATGTGGAGAATAATTTTGAACCTGAATATATTATTTCTGACGACAAGAGAGATGTGGTGCGTGATTTGAAAAAACTTGCTGCCGAATCGGGTACCGTATGGCTCGCCTCCGATGAGGACCGTGAGGGAGAGGCTATTGCCTGGCATTTGTTCGAAGTGCTTGAACTTGATAAGAAGAACACCCACCGGATTGCATTTCATGAGATTACCAAAGAGGCTATTCTGAAAGCCATTCAGAATCCGCGCGACATCAATATGGATTTGGTTAATGCCCAGCAAGCAAGGAGGGTTCTCGACAGGCTTGTGGGTTTCGAGTTGTCGCCGGTGCTGTGGCGAAAGATTAAGCCGTCACTATCGGCCGGGCGGGTTCAGTCGGTGGCCGTAAGAATTCTGGTAGAACGCGAGCGTGAGATTTTTGCCTTCGATGCCAAATCGTCGTTCAGGGTTACAGGCATATTTCTGTTGGAAGATGAAAAAGGAAAGAGATATGAGTTAAAGGCCGAGTTGGGAAACCGGTTCGATACTGCCGAGCAAACTTATGCCTTTCTCGAAAAGTGTAAAAATGCCGACTTCACAGTGTCGTCGGTCGATAAGAAGCCGCTAACCAAATCGCCGGCACCACCTTTTACCACATCTACGCTTCAGCAGGAAGCCAGCCGTAAGTTGGGCTTCTCGGTGTCGCAAACCATGTCGGTAGCACAAAAACTCTATGAGGCAGGAAAGATAACATATATGCGTACCGACTCGGTAAACCTCTCTGATGCAGCACTAAGCATGGCATCCGAACAGATAACATCCGAGATAGGGAAAGAGTATCTTCAGATTAGAAAATACAAAACAAAATCGAAAGGAGCACAGGAGGCTCACGAAGCCATACGCCCCACATACCTCGATAACCCAACCGTGGCAGGCACACCAGCCGAAAAACGACTCTACGAGCTAATATGGAAAAGAACCATTGCCTCGCAGATGGCCGATGCAAAAATCGAAAAGACTACCATAACCATCGACGCAGGAAAGACGGGCGAGCGGTTTGTATCGACAGGCGAAGTGATTCTTTTTGACGGATTTCTGAAAGTTTATATCGAATCGACCGATGCCGACAAGGATGGAGGCGAAGAGGATGACAATAGTATTATACCTCCAGTGGTTGCCGGACAACTATTGTCGATGAAGAATATTGATGCCCGCCAACGCTGGACACAAAAACCACCACGTTACAGTGAGGCTGCACTTGTGCGCAAACTCGAAGAGTTGGGAATCGGACGTCCGTCAACCTATGCTCCAACAATCTCCACTATCCAGCAGCGCGGATATATTGTGAAGGAGGATCGTGAGGGAGAGGAGAGGATATACAAATACCTGTCGCTCAGCGGACAAAAAATATCGCAAGGCGAAAAGAAGGAGATTACTGGTGCCGAGCGGTCAAAACTTTTCCCTACCGACATAGGCATGGTGGTCAACGATTTCTTAGTGAAGTATTTTGGCGAGGTGATGAGCTTCGACTTTACAGCCACCGTAGAGAAGGAGTTCGACGATATTGCCGAAGGACAGCTTGAATGGCAAAAAGCCATCGGAAGATTTTACCAGCCTTTCCATCAGAGGGTTGTCGATACAATAGAGAAATCGGAAAAAAATACCGGCGAGCGGCTTTTGGGACAAGACCCTAAAAGCGGGAAACCTGTGATTGTTAAAATAGGCCGTTTTGGCCCAATGGCGCAGATAGGTTCGTCGGGCGAAGAAGAGGAGAAACCCCAGTTTGCCTCATTGAAGAAGGGGCAGCATTTAGAGACAATATCGCTCGAGGAGGCACTCAAACTATTTGACCTGCCCCGTACTCTTGGCGATTTTGAAGGTAAGACGGTTGTGATTGGTGTGGGTCGTTTTGGCCCCTATGTGCGCCACGACGGCAAATTCACATCACTGAAAAAGGGTGTTGACGACCCCTATGACATAAATCTCGAAACCGCCGTTGAACGGATTCTCGAAAAACGCGAAGCCGACGACAAAAAGACCATCAAGACCTTTGATGAGGATAGCACAATGATGATTTTAAACGGTCGTTGGGGTGCATATCTGGTATATCAGGGAAATAACTATAAGTTGCCAAAAAATTCTGATGCCGGGGCACTCACATTCAAAGAGTGTGTCGAAATTGCAGCATCGCAGGCCGATAAGGTCAAAAGTAAAAAGGGTTCGGGCAAAGCTTCGACAAAAACTGCCACAGCCACCAAGGCAAAAGCAGTAACTACTGCCAAAGCCAAATCGACCGCAGCCAAAAAATCGACCACAGCCAAGGCAACGGGCACAAAAACAGCAACTAAAACAACCAAGAAGGCAACAACGACCAAAACTACAAAGAAGCAAAAATGATAAATATCTCCGACTATTTTGAACAGCCGGTAATTGAGTTGGATTACTCCACCAAAAATCTACCCTCCGATTATCTTCTGAGGCAGATTATTGACGGCCATCAATACAACGGAGATTGGGACGATATAAATGTGGTGCTTATTGGCATTACCGATGGATGTAATAGTCCGGGGAATGAAAACTGCGCACTTGCACCCAATGCCATAAGGCGCGAACTTGTTAAACTGGCAGGTTTCGAAGGCATGAAAATAGCCGACTTGGGTAATATCAAAGGGAATAATGTGCGGAACCGCATCTGCGCGCTTGCTGAAGTAGTGCCGTTTCTTTTGAAAAATGGCATTGTTATTGTGGTGTTGGGAGGCAGCCAGGATTATCTTCATCCATTGGCCCGAATGGTGGCCGTAGA
>JBDHYT010000010.1:0-17911 GCA_039811485.1 Marinilabiliaceae bacterium
TTGCCATAGTCTGAAGGTCGATAAAGCCGGCGGGAGTAAATCTGCGATGACGCTGCAATGCTCTGAGGTCGTCGTGGAGTGCAACTCCTGTTTTTACTATTTCCGGATTCTCCAGTATGGCAATCATCTCATCAGATAGTTTTACTTTGTTTAATCTGAAAAGCCAGGCCGTGGTTTGCGTCGAAAGCTGTAGCAGAGCCACATTGTTCGAAACACCTTTCTTGAATGATGGTTTTGTTTCGGTGTCGCACCCAATGAGTTTCACCTGACCAATCATATTTGCCGCTGCCCTCATTTGTTCAGGGGTTTCAATGATATATATAGTTCCGTTAAACTGTATTAAAGGCAAATTATCTATCTCTTCTTTTGATATCGATCGCTCCATCAGCTTCTTTTGTTGACTAAAATGTTGTATCGTTCCACTCATCGCGCAGACGATTATACCAGCCTCCCTGAGGCATATCATCTTCCGGCTCGGTTTGTGCCGGATCTTCATCGTCTAAGCTGTCGCCACTATAATATACATTGTGTAATGCCCTCAATGCATTCAGCAACTTTTGTCCCCAGTAAAGTTTAAACTGCTCATTTACCTCATACAAGGCATCATTCATAATGTCTTCTACACCAATTCTGTATGATGTGGTGAAGTTCTTGATGTCTTGATATATGTCGGCCATGTCTTCCGAGATATAGGCAATAACCGGTGTTTCGCTACGTTGGAAATCTTCGTTGAACACCTCTAAGTAGTCGTCGTGCGAGGTCAGCGTGTTGGCAATGTTGTCCTTGATATCGGTGTATATAAACTCATCCACAGTGATATCCAACGGTTCGTCAAGCACACGTTCCACTGTCGGTAACATGCTGGTTTTAAGGTATAACAGTGGCAGAAGTTTGATGCTCACCTGAATAAAGTCACTTTTGCTGTATTGGGTTACATTTTCGGCAAAGGTGCAATACTCATTGGCTACCGTAACAAATTCAAGCACGTTTTTGGAATAAACCAAATGGTCAAATGGCTTCTGCATTACTTACTTTTTTACAGAATTTTCTGGTTGAAAACTATTTTGGTGCAAAAATATAAAAAATATTGATTGCAGGCTCTGTTTTTTATGGTTAAAAGGGTTGTCGTTGGATAATTGGGTGAGTGTTTTATTTGTATTTTTGTGTCATGGAGAACTATTTGCAGATATTGAAAAAGTATTGGGGCTACGATGCCTTCCGTACTCTGCAGCCCGAAATCATCCAATCAGTTGGTTCGGGAATGGATACTCTCGGACTTATGCCTACGGGTGGCGGCAAATCGCTTACCTTCCAGGTACCGGCACTCGCCATGGAGGGTATCTGTCTGGTGGTTACTCCGCTTATTGCATTGATGAAGGATCAGGTTGCCAATCTTCAGAAAAGGGGAATCAAAGCGATGGCCATCCATTCGGGTATGAGCAGGGATGAGATAAACGTGGCTCTCGATAATTGCATTTTTGGAGGGTTTAAATTTCTTTACCTATCGCCCGAAAGACTTGCAACCGAGATGTTTGTGGCTAAGTTGCCACTTATGAAGGTAGCACTTCTTGCCATCGACGAGGCTCACTGTATATCGCAATGGGGATACGATTTTCGCCCTTCATACCTCAAAGTTGCTGATGTGCGGTTGCTGATTCCCGATGTTCCGGTGCTCGCTCTTACAGCAACAGCTACTCCGCAGGTTGCCGACGATATCATGGATAAGTTGCGCTTCAGGGAGCGGAATATGTTCCAAAAGAGCTTTGCGCGCTCCAACCTGGCTTATGTAGTCAGGCACTGCGAAGATAAAGAGGAGCAGCTGGTGAAGATTATTAACAGTATTCCGGGTACGGGAGTGGTGTATGTGCGTAATAGAAAAAAGACACGCGAATATGCCGAACTTTTAGTGAGGAATAATATATCGGCTGCATGGTTTCATGCCGGACTAAAACAAGTGGATAAAGACAGGCTTCAAGCCGATTGGACTGAGGATAGAATACGTATTATGGTGTGTACCAATGCCTTTGGTATGGGTATCGATAAACCCGACGTAAGAGTTGTTGTACACATGGATTCGCCCGATTCGTTGGAGGCATATTTTCAAGAGGCCGGTAGGGGCGGACGCGATGGAAAAAAGGCTTATGCAGTTCTGCTGTGGAGCAACCATGATGCCGAAAAATTAAAAAGGTCGCTCGACTCATCATTCCCCGAACCGGAGGTGATTAAACGAATATACGAGGCACTTGGAAATTTCTTCCAGATTGCGGTGGGGAGCGGAATGGGACTTAGCTGCGATTTTAATATCGGTGCCTTCTGTAAAGCCTACCAGTTCAATATCATAACCGTGTTTAGCAGCCTCAAGATATTGGAACGTGCCGGTTTTCTCGAATTTTCGGAGGATGTGGAGATGGTGTCGCGTGTAATGGTTATTGCAGGCCGCGACGAACTTTACAGGGTTCAGGTTGCCAATCAGGATTTGGATATGTTCATTAAGGTGATGTTGCGTTCATATACAGGTCTGTTTACCGAGTATGTAAATATTGACGAAGAGCAGTTGGCAAAACGTTGCAACACAACCAGGCAAACGGTGTATGAATGGTTGGTTAGGATGGGTAAATTGCGTATAATCAGATATATACCTCAAAAGAAAACGCCCTTGGTATATTGGACACTCGACCGTGAAGATATCAAGTATCTGGTGCTTCCCAAAGCAGCCTATCTCGACAGGAAACTTGACTATTCCCAGCGTATCAATCATGTAATTGATTATGGTTCATCGGTATCGGTGTGTAGAAGTAAGCTGCTGCTCGATTATTTTGGCGAGACGAACTCGTCCAACTGTGGTGTGTGCGATGTGTGCCTGTCAAAGAAAAAAACAACTCTTTCTCCCGATAGGTTCGACCAAATAAAGGGTAAGGTATGTAGTATGCTGTCGTCTCAAGCCTTGGATGTTGATTTTGTCATCGGAAACTCGGGTTTTTCCGATTCAGAAACGGGTATCGTGGTGCGGTGGCTCGAAGAGTATGGAATTGTGGGAATGAACGATTCGGGTTTGATGGAGCTATGGAGGCAATATTAAAAAGAACGCACCCCTTTATGGAATGCGTTCTCTTTGTCAATGACCTTAGTGAATTAATTAGCAGCAGCTTCGCTTTCTACGCCAGCCTCAACAGCCAATGAATCGGTTGTTTGTGGAGCTTGCTCAGTTACAACTTCTTGTGTAGCCTCAGACTCGGTGTTCTCGGTGTTTTGAGCTGTTTTTCCTGCGCATGATGCGAAAACGGCAGCGATAGCTGCAATAGCAAAAATCTTTTTCATGAATAATGTTTAATTTCTCGATTATTGATTTTGGTTTTTAAACCGCTGCAAAATTATTTCTTATAACCTTACGTGCAACATCATGTGGTGCTTATTATAGTTAATTTATGCTAATGATTTTTTATTTTATTGTTCGTTTCTTTTAAAGGTATAGTTGAGGTTGTTAATAAACCCAAAACACGGTGATATCGTATGGCTATTTCGTCTATTATTATGACTTTTGTACCTCAATAAAAGTAAAATAGATGATAAATGGTCGTATTTCAGGCAATAAATCTGGTTTTATTGCAGTGTCGCCTCTCATAGTGTTTCTGATAACCTACCTTGTGGTATCAGTTGCTGCCGGCGACTTTTATAAGATGCCTATTGTTATTGCGTTTCTTGTAAGCGGAATTACAGGAATAGTAACAACCCGAGGAATTAAACTTCATCGGCGTGTCGATATATTTATTCGTGGAGCAGCCAATGAAAATATAATCCTGATGGTGCTTATTTTTATTCTTGCAGGAGCTTTCTCGGGTTCAGCATCATCGATGGGGGCCGTGGATGCCAGTGTAAATCTTATACTTGACTTCATGCCCGAATCGCTTTTGCTGTCGGGAGTCTTTATAGCTGCTTGTGTCATATCGCTGTCGATGGGTACTTCCGTAGGAACTATTGTTGCTCTCACACCTGTTGCAATAGGCCTTGCCACCCGCACCGACCTTTCCCTGCCTATGATGGTGGGAGTAGTTATAGGTGGTGCCATGTTTGGCGATAATCTCTCTTTCATCTCCGACACAACAATTGTGGCCGTTCGCACGCAGGGGTGTAATATGAAGGATAAGTTTTTTGCCAACTTAAAAATAGTGCTTCCTGTGGCAATGGCTATACTGGCAGTGTATGTCATCCTCGGTCTTAATCTGAACCTTCAGGATGTTGAAAATCAAACGGTGGAGTGGATTAAGGTTATACCCTATCTTGTTGTGCTGATAGGTGCCGGAGCCGGCATGAATGTGTTGGTTGTGCTGCTGTTGGGTATTATACTTACCGGTGTCAGTGGTTTTATTACCGGAGGATATGATGTATGGTCGTGGTTGGATGCTCAAAATAAGGGAATAATAGGCATGGGCGAACTTATTGTGGTCACTCTTCTTGCGGGCGGTGTTCTCGAAATTATCAGGCATAACGGAGGAATAGACTGGATTATAGGTAAGATGACTGCAAGGGTTAATGGCAAGCGTGGTGCCGAGTTGAGCATCTCCGGACTTGTGTGTCTCGCCAATGTCTGTACAGCCAATAATACTATTGCGCTTATTATGTCGGGGCCCATCGCCAAAGATATTGCTACCCGGTTTAATATCGATCCGCGCCGGTCGGCAAGTCTTCTCGATACCTTTTCATGCTTTGTGCAAGGCATTATACCCTATGGTGCTCAGGTGCTTATTGCTGCCGGACTGTCAGACCTTTCGCCCATCGAAATCATTCCCTGGCTCTTCTACCCAATGTTGATGGGAGTAGGTGCGTTATTGGCAATATTGTTTCGTTATCCACGCTCACTTGCGTAACAGGCATCAGGGATATAATACCAAAATGTATCTCTTAGCCGTCTGACGATTCATTAAATAGTGTTCGTTTTGTATCGTTTTTACTCAAAAGGTATTGAAAATGTTGAAACAAATTTGTTAATTGTATGTTTCATCAGTAATCAAAACCAGTGAGTAGATTAATATTTATAGATTTGTATTACAACATTGTTTTGAAATTTTTGATTATAGCTGATTTGTTATATGAAAAAATATAAAAAATAATATCTTTGTTTTTTAAATAAATTAAAAAGCTCCAAATATGAAGACTAATTTAAGTTCTCAAATTAAGCTTGACCGGATTCCTAAACGATACTATCGGCCAGAGAGTGCCATCGATAAGATAGCAATCACTCGCTTCGAGAAAATCCCGACCGATATTGTTGAGAGTATGGAGGAGGGCACCAAGCAGATTGCTTTGTCGGTAGCAGAGCAGATTGAAGCCAGTCGTAAGCAAAACCGCCAGTTTGTCATCGCGCTTGGTGCAAGCTCGGGTGCCATCAGTGTAGCACAAGAGTTGGTAACGCTTCACCGCGAAAAGAAACTCAGCTTTTCCAACGTGGTTGCTTTCGTTATCAGCGAGTTCTATCCAACCGACGATAATGGTGTGGGTACAACTAAGGTGCTTATGGATAACTTCTTTAGTCAGGTTGATATCAACCCCGGCAATGTCTATTCGCCACGTCTGGCAGCCGACAAAGAGGGAGTTTTTGAATTCTGCCGCAACTACGATAAACTGATTGAAGATGCTGGAGGCTTGGATGTTGCACTTATCGAAATTGGCCAGCAAGGTAATCTTGGCTTCAACGAGCCGGGATCACAGGCAGCCTCGCAAACCCGTTTAATGCTTCTCGGAGGCGAATCGCGCCATATAGCATCAAAGATATTGTCATCTATCGACAATATTCCGGCCACTGCAATCACTATGGGTGTTTCTACCCTTCTCTCTGCACGTAAGGTTGTGCTTATGGCCTGGGGCGAGAATAAGGCCGCTATTGTTAGAGGCGTAATCGAGGATGTGGTGAACGACAATCTGCCGGCCAGCTTTGTACAGACCCATAAAAATGCAAAAGTTGTTCTCGATCTTGCTGCATCAGAGCATCTTACGCGTATCAGTACGCCGTGGCTCGTTACTTCGTGCGAGTGGAACGACAAGCTTATCCGTCGTGCCATTGTGTGGTTGTGCGATATCACCAAAAAACCTATTCTGAAACTTACCAATAAGGATTACAACAACAACGGCCTAAGCGAGTTGCTTGCCCTTTATGGTTCGGCATATAATGTCAATATCAAGATTTTCAACGATTTGCAGCATACCATTACCGGATGGCCCGGTGGTAAGCCAAATGCTGACGATACATTCCGTCCCGAGCGTGCCACACCATATCCTAAGCGGGTTATCGTATTCAGCCCACACCCCGACGATGATGTTATTTCGATGGGTGGAACATTGAAACGTCTTGTAGATCAAAATCATGATGTTCATGTAGCTTATCAGACTTCGGGCAATATTGCCGTAGGTGATGAGGATATGATGCGTTATGTGTTGTTGATGAGGAGTATAGCCGATAAATTTGGCTTTAATACTCCTGCATTTATGGATAAGCTCAAAGAGATTGAGCAGTTTGTAGGCACTAAAAAAGAGGGGCAGATGGACCTTGCCGATATTCGTTATATCAAAGGTCAAATCCGTCAGAGTGAGGCTGTTACTGCATGTGACTATGTGAAAGTTAAGCGTGAAAACATCCATTTCCTTAAAATGCCTTTCTACGAGACCGGAGCAATCAAAAAAGGCGATTTGACACAGGCCGACGTCGATATCATCAAAAAGCTGCTTTTGGATGTTAAGCCAAATCAGATTTTTGTGGCGGGCGACCTTGCCGACCCTCATGGTACTCACCGTGTGTGCCTCGATGCAGTTCTTGCTGCCATTGAGGAGGTTAAGGAAGATGCCTGGATGAAAGAGTGCCGTATCTGGATGTACCGTGGTGCATGGGCAGAGTGGGAGATAGACCATATTGAAATGGCCGTTCCTATAAGTCCCGAAGAGCTGCGCCAGAAACGCAATGCAATCCTCAAACACCAGTCGCAAATGGAAAATGCACCATTCCTTGGTGGCGACGAGCGTCTGTTCTGGCAGCGTTCCGAAGACCGTAACCGTGCCACTGCCTTGCTGTATAATTCGCTTGGACTGGCCGCATACGAAGCAATTGAAGCATTTGTTGAGTACAAACCACAATAAATTGTTGTTGTTCGTTTTTATATTTGGGAGTTTGGCCATGGTCAGACTCCCTTTTTTCTTTTTATTTTGATGCTCAATATGTTGAAAAAGATAATATAGGGTTGTAACTTTATTATGCTTCAATTATTATTTCATGCATTTCAATATAGTTAAAACCATAGATATGAGACATTCGTTTTTTACTTTTCTGTTTCTATTTGTTTTGGTGGCCAGCATTTGCGGGCAGCAACATAAGGTGCCGCGTCTTGTTATCGTTGCCACCGGTGGCACCATAGCCGGTTCGGGTGTCAGCTCAACCACCGCAGGTTATACCTCCGGTGTTGCATCGGTCGATCAGATGCTGCAAAGTGTTCCCGGCATCGAAAAGATTGCCTCCATCCGTGGCGAGCAGTTTTGTAATATCGGTTCGCAGGATATGAGTTTCGATATTTTGGTCAACCTTGCCAAACATCTTAACCGGTTGCTTCTACAACCTGACGTTGATGGAGTTGTGATTACACATGGGACTGATACCATGGAAGAGTCGGCATTCTTCCTTAGTCTGACCGTGAAAAATCAAAAGCCGGTAGTGCTTGTTGGTGCCATGAGGCCATCATCGGCACTTAGTGCCGAAGGGCCTCTGAACCTCTACAATGCTGTGGCAGTGGCAGCTTCACCACTTACAGTAGGACGCGGTGTTCAGGTGGTTATGAACGATTTTATCCTCGATCCGCAGTCGCTCGTTAAGATGCACACATCTTCGGTTCAGGCGTTTCAGGCTCCCGACAAAGGGCCGGCCGGGAAGGTGACCTATGGTGTGGTGGAATACTATAGATATAACTCGCGAAACTATGGTATGGCGTCTGATTTTAGTATTGAGGGGGTTTCAAAAATGCCGAGGGTAGATGTCGTTTATGGTTGCACCGATATGCCGGCCGACCTTATTGATGCTTCGGTAAAACTTGGTGCAAAAGGTATTGTTATTGCAGGTGTTGGCAACGGAAATATGAATAAGGCTGCATTGGAGGCGTGCCAGCGTGTCGTTAAAGATGGTGTGGTGGTGGTGCGTGCCTCGCGTGTTGCTTCGGGAGCCGTAGGTCGCAATGTGGAGGTTGACGATGACGCTTTGGGATTTGTGGCATCCGATCAGCTTAACCCTGCCAAAGCAAGAGTCCTTCTCTCTCTTCTTCTGCTGAATAACCATACTAATACTGAAATTCAAAACGCTTTTTACAATTATTGAAAACACAATATACGGTTAGCGTTTAAAAGCATTCTTAATTTTAATTATTAAAAATGTTTGGGATGAAAAGAGTGTTTTTGCTTGTTGTTGCCTCTTTGTTGATGGTTGATGTGCTGCCTCAGTATCTGCGTTATGCCTCAAACGACTCCATCGATGGGAAACCGCTCTATGGTGGTTCTATTCAGGTGAAACTGAAGCTCAATGGTGTTTTTGATATCTCGGGAGGATTGCAGGGGTCGGATTTTTTTAAGATTGAGCAGATTAACGTGTGTGATGATGATGACACACCAAATTTGTGGATGGATATGTATCAGTCGCAGATACGCTTCTCGGGTAGCCGGCAGATCAATGGTCATACAGCAACGGGCTACGTGGAGGGCGATTTCTGGGGCGGTAGTGGTCACTTCAGGCTGCGCAATGCCTATGTGCGTTACTGGTTTTTCCAATTCGGACAGGACTGGAGTTTCTTTGGCGACAAGGATCTTTGGCCCAATGTGTTCGATTGGGACGGTCCGCCTACAGGAGTATGGTCGCGTGCTCCCCATCTTCAGTTTTTTATCAATAGTGAAAGGAATTGGCGCTACGAGATTGGTATTGCACGACAGACCAATTTCGACATCGATTTTGAGAGCATTGCCGATCCTAAGGTGGAGCCTACATCGGGTAATCCGTATCCCGACTTGATTGGTGCCGTAAATAAGAAGATGAAATGGGGACACCTGCGGGTTACCGGTATCCTAAGACAGTTTTCGTACAAGGTAAAGGATGACGGTACATCATATATCACCGGCGCAGGCGCAACTTTTAGCGGGATGGTGAAAACCAGCTCTTTGTATAACAACAACTTCCAGTTTCAGTTTGTTGGTGGATCCGGCATTGCATCTTATCTTGCCTCCTATGGCGGGCACAGGTATAATGCGCTTAGAAATGGATTGGGCGAACTAATGACAATACCTGTTCTTGGTGGATGGGTTGCTTATGAGCATTACCTTAATCCACAGTGGCATTTTAATCTTTGTGGAGGTTTTAATGAACTCAGAACTCACACCATTGCAAAAAATCCGTTCGATTACGATAAAGTGCCCCTTACCGATGGAATTCAGAAGTTTAGGGGGATTTATATATTGTCTAATGTTATGTATGATCCTTTTGAGAATTTTACCGTGGGGCTGGAGTATAATTACGGTCATAAACGTAATATGTATGAAGGAACCATCAATGGCACTCCCAATATGTCGCACGTACAGAGCCGTTCGGCAAGCAGAATCAGCTTTGGCTTATTCTATAATTTTTGATGCCGGCATACTATCGTTTTGGTTATAAAACAGAAGAGATTTGGTGGAGAGACAATAATCCTCCAAGTCTCTTTTTTTGGTCTGACCTATATACTTAGTTCTCCATTTTTACAGCTCGGTTAATGAAGTTAGAATCATCAGTAACTTCGAAATGTTAAAACAATAAAACATACTACTGTTGTTGTTTGTTAATTAATAGAAAGCAAAAAAAATGTTTGTTGTTGAAATATTTGAAAAAAGAGTGCAGTACTTTTTTAAAATATTAAAAATAGTTTTATATATTTGTTTTATGTTTTAAAAAAGAGTGAAAGCATTTTTAAATAATTGGACAATCTGTCGGTGGTTGTTGCCTTAATTTTAAAATGTGTTAAATTGTCACTTTAAAGTGTGAATGATAGTTATAAGTTGTTGGTTTTTTGATTAAAAGTTACGATTTGTTTTGGAAGATATCAGAAAATATATAATTTGGATGGTGGTTTTCACCTGAGTAGTATGAGTGATGTAGTTGATTTATATATAGATAGGTGTTTTTCACACAATTACTCTATTTTTGATGATAAAAATCATTTTTTAATGAACTAAAATAAGGAAAATAAAATCTGGTGTTATGCAAACAAAACTTCAAGAATTAACCAGTAAAATTTATCAGGAGGGTGTTCAAAAGGCACGTGACGAGGCCGGTTTGCTTCTCGACAATGCCCGCCAGGAGGCGGCTCGGATTGTTGCCGATGCCAGGCTCGAGGCTCAGCGTATTGTAGAGGAGTCGGAGAAAAAGGCTACGGAGAATGCTGGTCAGGTAGAGGCCGAATTGAAACTTTCGGCAGGTCAGGCACTCAATGTGTTGAAACAGACCATCGTTCAGCTTATAACTCTAAAGGTTGTTAACCCTGGGGTGAGTGAGTTATTCTCCGATCAGAAGTTTCTCTCTTCACTACTGCTCAAGATTGTGGAGGGTTTTACTGCCAGGGGCGAGTTCGACCTCAAAGTGCTGCTTTCGTCAGCCGACCTTCAGTCGCTCGACAAAACGATTCGTGCCTCATTGGCCGACCAACTCAATAAAGGATTGGTTATTGAAGCCGACGATAAAATCAGGGGTGGTTTTAAGATTGGCCCCAAAGATGGCAGCTATGTTATAAGTTTCACGGAAGAGGATTTTAAAAACTTCTTTAAAAACTATCTCCGTTCCAAATCGGCAGAGATACTTTTCGACAAATAAGTAGGCTATGAAACGTAACTACTACTGTTTAATATCAGGCCTGCCCGAGTTGAAATGGGACGACAGGAAACCATCACTGGGCATCGTATCGTTCAGGGAGATGCTCATTCCGGAGATTCATCCGTCCGATATGAGACTTGTGTCGATGTTGTATCTTCCCTACGATCACTCCAATATCCTCAACCGGTTATATAAAAAGGATGTCGCATTCGACCTGCGTGGTAACTACGATTCTGCGCAGATTGACAGGCTGTGCACTCATCTGGTGTACGACGATGGCGAAAAGATTGAAACGGAAAAATATATCGACAGTTTCCTTAATCTTTTTTTTGAGGCCGATGAGAAGCCTTCTCGTGTGCAGGCCGAAAAAGAACTTACCACCGGATGGCTGGAGTTGATTCGTAAGTCGGGAAATAAGTTTCTGGCATATTATTCAGACTTCGAACTGCTGACCCGGAATATTTTTACTGCTATGCTGGGGCAGAAATACAATACTCCGGTTGCTGATATCCTTGTGGGCGAAAGTTAGATAATTGATGCCCTCAAAAAGAGCCGTTCCCGCGATTTCGGCCTTACTGCCGATGTGGAGATGATGGGACAGCTGATTCAGATTTTTGAGCAGGGCAATCTGATGGAACGGGAGTTGAGATTTGATCTGTATCGCTGGAATATGTACGAAGAGAATACCTTCTTTAACTATTTCAGCGTCGAAAAACTACTGCTGTTTGTCATCAAACTTCAAATCCTTGAGCGTTGGAACGCACTGGATGAGAAGCAGGGGCGTGAGTTGTTTGAAAAGCTGATTGCCGATATGCAGCACAGCTATGAATTTCCTGATGATTATAAAAAGAACCATGGAAAGAAATAATAAAACTACCGGTAAGGTTGCCGGAATTATTGCAAACTTAGTTATTGTTGAGGTTAGCGGCCCGGTGGCTCAAAACGAGATATGCTTTATCAGCCATCCCGAAGCCCAACTGATGGCTGAGGTTATTAAGGTGCTTGGTAAAAATGCGTATGTTCAGGTGTTTGAGAGTACTCGTGGCCTTAAAGTGGGCACTCCTGTTGTTTTTGAGGGACACCTGCTTGAGGTAACTCTGGGGCCTGGAATACTATCGCGTAACTACGACGGATTGCAGAACGACCTCGATAAAATGGATGGGGTATTCCTTAAACGAGGAGAATATACCGATCCGCTGAACCGTGTGCAGGAGTGGGATTTCAAACCAATAGCAAAACCGGGCGATAGTGTGAAGGCCGGTGACTGGCTTGGTGAGGTTGACGAAAATAGTATGCCGCATAAAATAATGGTGCCGTTCAAGTTTCAGAAGTCATACACTGTAAAAAGTGTTGCTGGTGTCGGAGCTTATAAGGTTGACCATGTTATTGCAGTATTGACCGATGCTGACGGTAATGATATCAACGTTACGATGGTGCAGAAATGGCCGGTTAAGATGGCGGTACGTACCTATCGCGACAAGCCGCGTCCGTCGAAGCTGCTTGAGACAGGCGTGCGGTGTATCGATACACTTAATCCTATTACCGAGGGAGGTACAGGATTTATTCCAGGACCATTCGGAACCGGAAAGACGGTGCTTCAACATGCAATTTCAAAACAGGCCGAGGCCGACATAGTAATTATTGCCGCCTGTGGTGAGCGTGCCAATGAGGTGGTGGAGGTATTCTCCGAATTTCCTCACCTTGACGACCCGCGCACCGGCCGTAAACTGATTGAGCGGACTGTGATAATTGCAAATACATCCAACATGCCGGTTGCTGCACGTGAGGCATCGGTGTACACAGCAATGACTCTTGGCGAATATTACCGCTCCATGGGGCTGCGTGTTCTCCTGATGGCCGACTCAACATCACGTTGGGCACAGGCACTTCGCGAGATGTCGAACCGGCTCGAGGAGCTTCCCGGACCCGATGCCTTCCCGATGGATCTCTCGGCTGTGGTGTCGAACTTCTACTCGCGTGCAGGATTCGTATATCTCAACAATGGTGCTTCAGGATCGATTACCTTTATTGGAACTGTGTCGCCCGCAGGTGGTAACCTCAAAGAGCCGGTAACCGAATCGACACGTAAGGCGGCCCGCTGTTTCTACGGATTGTCGCAAGCCCGTGCCGACAGTAAGCGTTACCCTGCCATAGATGCCATCGACTCCTATTCCAAATATATGGAATATCCTGAGGTACAGGATTATCTGGCCGAAAAGGTCAGTCCGGAGTGGCTCTCGCAGGTAATCAAGGCCAAAGATCAGTTACTAAGGGGTAAGGAAGCCAAAGAGCAGATCAACATCCTTGGTGATGATGGTGTGCCCATCGAATTCCATGAGCGATTCTGGAAGGGCGAGCTTATCGACTTTGTGATACTTCAGCAGGATGCATTCGATAAGATTGACTCGTCAACACCAATGGAGCGTCAGCAGTATATGCTCAATAAAGTACTTGAAGTAAACGATGCGTCGTTGTCATTCGACACGTTTGAAGAGGTTCAGAACTTCTATAAAGAGGTAATCAACCAGTTTAAGCAGATGAACTACTCCGAGTTCAAAAATGATAAGTTTTTGAATTATGAAAAGTCGGTCGATGCACTTGTGGAGCAAAGAAAGAACTAACTACAGCCTAAGCTATTAAAACTGTTAAATATGGAAACTCAGGCTTTTCAAAAAATATATACCAAACTCACCAACATCACTAAAGCAACTGTGTCGCTCAAAGCCACCAATGTGGGCTACGACGAGATGGCTCTTGTGCATGGCCGTCTTGGCCAGGTGGTGAAGATTATGGGCGATGATGTTATTCTTCAGGTGTTTGAGGGTACCGAAGGTATCCCTACCAATGCCGAAGTGGTGTTTCTTAACCGTCCGCCACAACTAAAAGTAGGCGATCAGCTTGCCGGTCGTTTCTTCAATGCCTACGGCGATCCAATCGATGGAGGCACCGAGGTTGACGGAGAGACACGCGATATCGGCTCGCCATCGGTTAACCCGGTTCGCCGTAAACAGCCTTCGCAACTCATTGCCACCGGTATTGCCGGTATCGACCTAAACAACTCACTGGTTACCGGCCAGAAGATACCGTTCTTTGCCGACCCCGACCAGCCTTACAACCAGGTGATGGCCAACGTGGCACTTCGTGCCAAGGCCGATAAAATCATTCTTGGCGGTATGGGCTTGTCAAATGACGATTATCTCTATTTCAAAAACGTGTTCGACAATGCAGGTGCCCTCAACCGCATCATCAGCTTTGTGAATACTACCGATAACCCGCCTGTCGAACGGCTATTGGTGCCCGATATGGCTCTTACCGCTGCCGAATATTTTGCGGTGGATAAAAACGAGACCGTGCTGGTGCTCCTTACCGATATGACTCTATATGCCGATGCCCTCAGTATAGTATCGAACCGTATGGATCAGATACCGTCGAAAGACAGTATGCCCGGTTCTCTCTATTCCGACCTGGCACGTATCTACGAAAAGGCAGTGCAGTTCCCCGAAGGCGGCTCAATAACCATCATTGCCGTTACAACGCTTAGCGGCGGCGATATCACACATGCCATCCCCGATAATACCGGTTATATCACCGAGGGACAGCTCTTCCTGCGTCGCGACTCGGAGATTGGAAAAGTTATCGTCGATCCGTTCCGCTCGCTATCAAGGCTTAAGCAGCTTGTGGCAGGCAAACAGACCCGCGAAGACCATCCGCAGGTGATGAATGCCGCAATCCGTCTGTATGCCGATGCTGCCAATGCTCGCACTAAGATGGAAAACGGATTTGACCTTACCGATTACGACGAACGTACTCTCGACTTCGCTAAGGAGTATTCGCGCAATATCCTCGCTATCGACGTAAACATCGATACTACCGAAATGCTTGAGATGACCTGGAACCTTTTCCGTAAGTATTTCTCGGCTGCCGAAGTTGGTATCAAACAGGAGTTTATGGATAAGTACTGGGCTAATTAATTTGTTGTATAACTAAAAGTTACCTGTCGTGTCAGTAAAATTTCAATATAACAAAACCTCGCTCCAGACTCTTGAGAAACAGCTCAAGATTCGTGAGAGAGCCCTGCCAACACTCAAAAACAAAGAGTCGGCACTGCGTATGGAGGTTAAGAAGGCAAAGGACAGGGCTAATGAACTTGAGAAGCTGCTTAAACAAAAACTCGATTCGTACGATAATATGGTACGTCTGTGGGGTGAGTTCGACCTTTCGTTGGTCAGGGTTAAGGATGTGAAACTGCGGTTTAGAAAACTGGCCGGAGTTCCCACACCATCGCTCGAGGATATTGAGTTTGAAGTAGAGCAGTTTTTTATTTTCGACCGTCCTTTGTGGATTCTCGAAGGAGTGGCATTGGTGAAAGAGCTTGCGTCGATTGCCATCGAGCAGGATATCTTTTTGCATAAGATGCGGCTTCTCGACCATGCACGCAAGAAGAGTACCCAAAAGGTTAATCTCTACGAAAAGGTACAGATTCCGGGGTATAATGATGCCATACGTAAGATAAAACGATTTATCGAAGATGAGGAGAATCTATCCAAGGCAGCCCAGAAGATTGTGAAAAGCCGTAAAGAACAGGAGGTGGTGTCATGATTGTAAAGATGCATAAATACTCGTTCCTGGTCTTTCATGCCGATTATGAAGATTTTCTCGAAGGGATGAAAAACCTTGGTGTGCTTCACATCATCGAGAGCAGCAACGAGCCATCCGACGATATGCTACAGCAGATGAAGCAGAGCCAGGAGCTGGAACGTACCGTTGCTTATCTCCAAAGAATTAAGGTGGATAAAGACGGAATTCCTCGCCCTTCGATAAGTGGAGGTGAATCAGTTCTTAATGAAGTGGCTCGTATTCAGGTGTTGCTCGAACAGCTTGGCCAACAGAAGATGGCTGTCGAAAAGGATATCCGTCAGTTTGAACCATGGGGTAGTTTTGACTGGAGCACTATCTCCAAACTCTCCGAAGTCGGATTGAAGGTTCTTTTCTTCCAATGTTCTTCAGCCAGATTCAGCCATGAATGGGAAAATCAGGTTGCTCTTTCGGTTGTCTCAGAGCAAAAAGGAGTTGTAAGTTATGTTATCTTCAGAAGAGATGACCAGGAACTGCCCGAGATGGATGCCGAAGAGGTGCGCCTTCCTGCCAAATCATTGTCGGTGCTGATGAGCCAATTGGAGGATATTGAGCAGCAGATTGCAGCTTCGCATAATCAGCTCAGTCAGTATGCTGCCTGGAGTATTCCGGTTTTAACCGAATATCAGGGCGTAATCCGCGACAGGCTTCAGACAGATATGGCTGTGCTTCATACCGAAAAGCAGGCCGATGGCGCACTGATGCAGCTCGAAGGTTTTGTGCCGGTTGACAGGGTGGCTGAGGTTGATGAGTGGCTTACCGGCAGAGGCGTAGTATATCTGGCCGGAGAGGCTGATGTAAAAGAGCGTCCACCGGTATTACTTAAAAACAACGCTTTTGCACGTCTGTTTGAACCCATAGGGAATCTTTTTTCGCTTCCGGCATATATGGAGCTTGACCTGACACCGTTCTTTGCACCTTTCTTTATGCTCTTCTTCGGATTTTGCTTTGGCGATGCCGGTTACGGCTTGCTGCTTATCCTGGGCGGATTTATAGGGAAACGTAAGGTTGATGCAAAATTTAAACCTTATCTGTCTCTTCTTCAGTGGTTTGGTGTTGCAACGGTGCTGTTTGGCTCACTCACAGGTTCATTTATGGGTATGAAACTCACCGAGTTTCAGTGGCCGGCCATCAGCAGCATCCAGAAAATGATGTTTAACGATGGTCAGATGTTTAATCTTGCACTTATCCTTGGCTTTATACAGGTTATGTTTGGAATGGTGCTCAAGGGTGTAAACCAGATTATTCAGGATGGCTTTAAATACTCCATATCTACCTGGAGCTGGATTGTTACAATACTCTCATTCGTAGTGTTCTATGCTTTGGACGGGATGATGGGAACCCTGCATCTGATAATATTGGGAATCAGTGCTCTCGGAATATTTATATTTAATCATCCGCAGCGCAGCGTGTTTATCAATATCGGAGCCGGATTGTGGGATACATACAATATGGTTACCGGCGTGGCTGGCGACGTTCTTTCCTATATCCGTCTGTTTGCGCTTGGTCTTTCGGGTGGTATACTGGGATATGTGTTCAACAGGCTTGCCTTCGACCTGAGCCCCGATATACCTGTTGTGAATGTGATTGTTACCGGGTTGATACTTGTTGTAGGCCACAGTCTCAATATCTTTATGTCGGCACTGGGTGCCTTTGTCCACCCGATGCGTTTGATTTTTGTCGAGTTTTTCAAAAACTCGGGTTTCCTCGGTGGAGGAAAATCTTATTCACCTTTTTCAAAAACAACTAATTAAAAAACATAAAACCTTTAAAATTTTATTTTATGGAACCTATAGTTATTGCTTATATCGGTATTGCTTTGATGATTACCTTGTCTGGTATCGGAAGTTCTTATGGAGTTACTATCAGCGGTAATGCTGCAATTGGTGCGATGCGCAAAAAACCCGAAGCCTTTGGTAGCTTCCTGGTTCTTAGTGCCTTGCCTGGTACACAGGGTCTCTACGGCTTTGGAGGATACTTTATCATGTCGGGAGTGCTTACACCCGAAATCACTCTTCTTCAGGCTATTGCAGTGCTTGGTGCCGGTATCACACTTGGTTTGTTGGGTATCTTCTCGGCAATCCGTCAGGGACAGGTTTGTGCCAACGGTATCAACGGTATCGGTCAGGGATATGATGTGTTTGGTAACACACTGATTCTTGCTGTTTTCCCCGAGCTTTATGCAATTCTTGGTTTTGCAGCCACATTTATGATTAATGCAGCCATTGCATAATCACAATTAAATCAATAGTTTTGAACCGGTAACGATAAAGTCGTCGTTACCGGTTTATTTGTTGTTATGAATCTTTCGGGTCGATGGTTGTTTTTTGAGTAGTTCGATTTCGGATACGACCGTGGAGTAGCCGTATTAAGGCAGAGGGGGAATGTGGTGTATGGCAGTTTGGTCTATACCGAGCA
>JBDHYT010000011.1:0-17737 GCA_039811485.1 Marinilabiliaceae bacterium
AAGTCTCTCTTCGGATTCTGATAAAAAAAAACCGGTTTACAGCCGGTTTTTTTGTGCAATTATTACTCTTTCCGAAATTGAAAAAGTATAATTTTGATTGTCCGAAAAAACAGGACCCAGCCGTTCGGAGCGGATGTTTGGTAAACAGCAGGCGAGGCTATGCTGCATTATTATTTTCAATCATAAAGTATATCAATGGAAAAGGAATTCACCGATTTTCTAAAGACCGTTAATATCGGTATCACCGTGAGCGATACCCACGGCAAGGTTCTTTATATGAACGATAAGTCGCAGAGCGTGTTTGGCTCCTTAGTAGGCAACAATATGCTGCCGTGCCACAAGGAGGAGTCGCAAAAGATAATACACCGGCTTATTGCCCAGGCCGATACCAACGCCTATACCATCGAAAAGAGAGGTGTGCGCAAACTTATATATCAGACTCCGTGGTACGACAACGGTGAGGTGGCTGGACTGGTTGAATTCTCGATAGTTCTGCCCGAAACAATGCCGCACTATGTGCGTGAGGCCAAATAGTGTTTGAGTAAAATAACTTGTTTTTGCAGTAATATATACAGACGCTTAACTATTTAATTGCTAATTTTGTGCCCACGTTTTGTTTCTGAATCGTCTTGATTGGAAATAACGAAACAGATTCATCATATAACAAATAGAATGGCACAGCATAAAGCAAAGGTTGGATTGTCGGGTTTGACAGCCATGGTTTTCGGATCGGTGATTGGCGGTGCTGTGTATAATCTGCCTCAAAACATGGCATCAGGCGCAGGGCTTGGTGCAGTGGTGCTGGCATGGTTAGTGACGGGCATTGGCGTACTGATGCTTGTGATGACTTTTAAAATATTGAACCAGCGCAAACCCGAACTAAATGCCGGTATTTATCAGTATGCAAGTGAGGGCTTTGGCCGGTATGTGGGCTTCAACATAAGCTGGGGATACTGGTGGGCAGCAGCCATGAGCAATCTTGCATTTGCGGTGCTTCTCAACGATTCGCTGGGTTATTTCTTTCCGGTACTTTTGAATCATGGTTGGGAGATGCTGCTGCTTGGCAGCTCTTTTATATGGATTATGTTTTTTATTGTGCTGATGGGAATCCGTGAGGCGGCTTTCATCAATACCATACTTTCCATAATTAAATTTGGCTCGCTTGCACTTATCATTATAGTCCTTATTGCCGGCTTTAGTAGCGACATATTTATTGCCGATGTGTGGGCGCAGAAAGCAAGCCTGGGCGCAGTGCATAAGCAGATGGGCAACACAATGTTTGTGACTCTTTGGGCCTTTATCGGTATCGAAGGTGCTGTGGTGATATCCGACCGTGCCCGCAATCCGCTGCATGTTGGCAAAGCTTCGGTTATAGGATTTATTCTTGCCTGGGTTCTTTATATTTTCATATCGGTGATGGCCTATGGTCTGATGCCTGTTGACGGGTTAAAGAATCTATCTACTCCTTCGTTAGCCTACCTGATGGATGTGGCAGCAGGACGATGGGGCGTGGTGTTTGTCATCTTCAGTGTAATCATCTCGGTGATTGGAGGCTGGGTGGCCTGGACAATCCTTATGGTGCAGATGCCCTACAGTGCCTCTGTTATTGGGATATTGCCCAAAGCATTCAGCCGCGAAAACCGTCACGAGTCACCATCCTACGCACTGCTTTTCTCCACCCTTATCATGCAGCTGTTTATTTTTCTGGTGGTGATGGCCAAAAATGTATATCTCGCTACGATAGAGATTGCCGGTGTGATGTATCTGCCTGCATATCTGTTCTGTGGCCTATATCTTGTTAAGTTGGGAATGCAGGGCGGCATCAAAACCGATTCCCGTCTTCAACGTCTTGGATATCAGATGGTAGGGTGGGGTGCAACAATATACTGTGTATGGACTTTTTATGCCGGAAATCTCACTCTGTTGTTACTCACCACGTTGATATACCTGGTGGGAATACCATTTTACTACCATGCCCAAAGAGAGAAAAATAATGATGGCGTTCCGGTATTTACCCGTAACGAAAAATATCTTGCTGCAGCCATAGTGTGCGGTAGCATAATATCGGTGATAGTACTCATGTCGGGTGAGTTTGCCTTGAGATAACAAAGAAATAAAATATAATTATGGATTACAGAAAAGTTACTGTTACACTGCATCCCTTTAACCAGGACAGTGCCGATATAATGATTGCAATGCTTGGCGAGCTTGGCTTTGAGAGTTTTGTGGAGACAGAAACCGGCTTTGAAGGTTATATACCCAATCATCTTTTCAAAGAGGCATTGATGGATGAGGTAGAACTACCCGTCGAAGATGTGACGTTTACATATACCCACGAGCTGATTCCGGATCAGAATTGGAATAAAGTGTGGGAGGAAAACTATTTTAGCCCTATTCTGATTGGAAATGAGTGTCTTGTGCGTGGGCCTTTTCATCAGAAAAATAGTGAAGTGAAATACGACATCCTCATAGAGCCAAAGATGTCGTTTGGCACCGGACATCATGAGACTACCAGCATGGTGCTCGAATATATTTTAAAGTTGGCACTCAATGGCAAAAAGGTGCTCGATATGGGGTGTGGTACGGGCATTCTGGGTATTCTGGCATCTATGCGTGGTGCTGCTAAGGTAAAGGGTATCGATATCGACCAGTGGTGCTACGAAAACTCTATGGAGAACATAGCCATCAACTCAATAGAGAATATGAGTGTTGAAGTAGGGGATGCATCGCTGCTTGGCAGTGAGAGTTTCGATGTGATCCTGGCAAATATCAACCGCAATATTCTGCTTGCCGACATGCACCGTTATGTGTCGGTGTTGGCTCCCGGCGGAGCTTTGATAATGAGCGGATTCTATTCCGAAGACCTTCCGGTGATTGATGAAACTGCCAGAAAACTAAATCTTTCGAAAATTTCTTCCAAAATCAATAACAATTGGGTGGCTGTTGCGTATAGAGTGTAAGTTACTATTGTTTTGAATGAAGTTGATTTTTTTTTTGAATGAGAACAGGTAAAATTAAGTATGGAGTGTTGCAGATGATATTTGCAGCACTTTTGTTGTTAATGTTTGGCAGAGCATCGGCACAACAAGTGGTTTTCAGCACTCAACCCGATGTGTTTGTCAAGGAGTTGGGCGATATATTTAAGACCACATCCGAAAAACAGGCTACCAAAATCTTTATCGATGAGCTTAAGATGTATATGGAGTCGGCCAATGTGTCGGATGATATGCGGCAACAGAATATAGCCGATTGCAACCTGCTGGCACAGCGTAAGGCAAAACCGTTTCCTGACTATTCTTCCTACTTTCAAACCTATTTTGTGTTTGAGAAAAGGGAGTTTAGAAACGAAAACTATAATAACTGGCATTCTGCTTTTGCTGCAATGGTATCCGACAAAAAGGTGCCTATCCGGCATATCACGTCGTTTCTGAATCAGAGTAAGGCACTTATCGATGAAAATACGCTTTTTGCTACAGCTTCGTCGAAATGGAAAAGCCGGATTCCCGACTATATTTTCAATTACAACAATGGTGTGCTGACAGTCACAATAGGTAAAACCGACCTGGTCTGTTATTCGCAAAACGATAGTATCACCATATCCGACACCCGTGGAGTTCTCAATCCCGAAAAAAAAGAGTGGATTGGAAAAGGAGGAAAGGTGTTGTGGGAGAAGTCGGAGTTTGATGCCCAACAGGTAAATGCTACGCTGAGCGATTACAAGATAGACCTCACAAAATCATATTTTAAGGCCGACTCGGTTAAGTTCTTTAATACCAACTACTTTAGCTATCCGTTGTGGGGTGTGCTCGAGCATAAGGTGATGGGTGGGTCAAATCCTGAAAAGGCAATATATCCCAAGTTTGTATCGTCGAACCAGGAGTTTAAAATCGATAATATTTTTCCGCGCATCAACTATATTGGCGGTTTTTCGCAGTTGGGCTCCAAGTTTCAAGGCTCTGGGACGCCGCAACATCCTGCCAAAGTACAAATATTCCGTAACGACACTCTGTTTGTAGAAGCCAGTTCTCTCTCTTTCGGTCTTTATCAGAAACTGATTGTAAGCAACGATTGCGAAGTGACTATTCATCTCGATACTGCAACAATATATCATCCTGGTCTGATATTCAGATACATGGCCGACAATAACGAGCTGCATCTTATCAGAGGTAAGGATGGTCTTGGCCAAAGCCCGTATTTCAATAACTTCCATAATGTAAGTATGGATGTTGAGTTGATTAAGTGGAATCTTGATCAGCAAAAGATGGAGCTGCGTATGGTTACAGGAGCTGCCGAGAACTATGCACTCTTTGAGTCGTTAGGATATTATCGCGAAGAGTTCTATAACCAAATCCAGGGAATGGATGCCCTCCATCCGCTCCAAGGGTTGAAGGATTGTTATCAATACTATGGTGGTCAGACTTTTAATGCAGAGCAGTATGCCGAGTATATGCGTATGCCTCAAAGCCCTATTCGTCAGCAGGTTATCAATTTGTCGTTTTTTGGTTTTCTCGATTATAATGTCAATACCGATTTGATTGAGCTAAAACCACGCCTGTTTGATTATCTGCTTTTTAGGTTAGGCAAAAAAGATTACGACGTAATAAGATTTAACTCGCGCACACCCGGCAGTACGCCCAATGCTATCCTCGACCTCAGTAACTACGATATGAATATGAAGGGAGTTGACAATATAGCCATCTCCGACCATCAGAACGTAGTGTTTTTTCCCACCAACGGCGATGTGTTGCTAAAGCGGAACCGCGATTTCAGGTTCGATGGAGTTATAAATGCCGGATTGATGAATCTGTTTGGAAATGGGTTTAAGTTTAGTTACGATAAATTTAGAATCGAACTCGCCTCCATTGATTCGCTTAAGATGCGTATAATTACCGGCGAGGCTGACTTTTTTGGGGCAGCCGCCCAGAAGGAGATATCGAGCACAATTCAAAAATTATCAGGCTACCTGCAAATTGACAAGCCCGACAATAAATCGGGCAACCTTTATTTCCCAGAGTATCCGATTCTTACTTCCGATAAACCGTCGTACGTCTATTACGACAAGAAAGAGATACAGGGAGGAGCCTATAAACGCGACAATTTCTATTTTGCCGTCGATCCTTTTGAGATGAAGAGTATAAGTAAGCTGACCAATAAAAATACTGAGTTTGAAGGAACTTTCCAGTCGGGAATATTCCCCGATTTCAGACAAAAGTTGGTTGTTCGTCCCGACTTCTCGCTTGGCTTTGTGCAGCAGTCGCCTGCCTCGGGCTATCCTATCTATGGTGGCAAGGCCGGTTTTACCAATAATATCGACCTAAGCAATAAAGGGTTGAAGGGTAATGGACTTCTTGTATATCAGGCATCAAGCTCAAGGAGTGAGGAGTTTGTGTTCCTTCCCGAGGAGACAAAGGGAGTGGCTACCGACTTTAAGGTTGAAAAGCGAAAATCGGGAGTTCTGTTCCCCGATGTTAAGTCGCAATATACCCAGATAAACTATTTCCCATTGTTAGAGGAGTTGAAGGCCAAGAGTATGGAGGAGAATTTCACAATGTTCTCGGACGAAGCACAGCTTGAAGGATTGCTTACCGTAGCACCAACAGGTCTTACGGGAAGAGGTAATTTTTACATGTCGAAGGCTACTCTTAACAGTAGGTATATGACCTTTGGCGATCATACGGTGCTGGCCGACTCATCCAACTTTAAACTGGTAACCAAGGGAACCCAGGATATTTCGTTTACCACAACCAATCTTGTTTCAAACATCGACTTCGAGAAACGGATGGGAACATTCTCGTCGATATCGGGTGGAAGCAGGGTTGACTTTACCGACAACCGATATATTAGCTTTATCAACGAGTTCTCGTGGAATATGGATAACAACGACATCTTCCTGGGAGCACGAGGATCGACAGGTAATAAATTTGTGTCGATTCATAAGCAGCAGGATTCGCTCTTCTTTTACGCACCAATGGCCCGATTCGACGCCGAGAATAAACTCATTGAAGCCGAGGAGGTTAAGGATATAATGGCAGCCGATGCATATATGCTGTTGAAGGATGGACGCATAACAATACGGGAGAATGCAGTGATGGATCCTCTCGATAGCGTTACTGTCGTGCTGAAGGATACTGCCGTTATCCACACCATATACGGAGCACGCATCACCATAGATGGAGCCAGGAAATACAGTGGCTATGGTAGTTACGATTATATTAATGCTCTTGGCGAGAAGACCAAATTTTTTATGGAGAAGATATCGGCCGATGCCAAGAATAGAACCAAGGCGCAGGGTAGTGTGGGCGAAGGTGCCGGTTTCCGTTTCAACAATTGGTTTGCCTATAAGGGTGCATTCACCATGGAGGCGGGTAAAAAGCTGTTTGAATTCGACGGTGGTGCAAGGATGATTCACGACGATCCGTTTGGCCCGCGAACTTATGTTAGGTTCAAAACCGAAGTGGATCCTGCAAGAGTGAGGATTCCAATTGGCGAAAAGATTGAGAACTTCGAACGTGAACGCATCCATAAGGATTTCTTTATCCGCAAAGATTCCATTCATGTCTATAGTTCGTTCCTTGAGGATAGAAAAGATTATAGCGACATACCGATAGTGTCGGGCGAGGGCTATCTTGTTCATAACGATGGCGAAAACACCTTCGATATAGCTTCGGAACTAAAACTCCAGCAACCCGATACCACAGGTAATGTGTTGCGTTTCTGGCCCGGCAAATGTGAAGTTACCGGATTTGGTAAGTTGGTGCTGGGAGTTGAGGTCGATCCGCTGATTATCCGTACCGCCGGATCAATATCGCACTTCCGCCCCGACAATAAGATTAGCCTGTCGTCGCTGCTCGAAATGGATTTCTTTATTGACAATAAGCTGGCAGGAATGATCTATAAAGCAATTATGGAGTCGAAGGCTGAGCCTGCCGATGTGGAAATAAGCCTTTTCAAAAAACGACTCTATGAACTCAAAACGGCTGCAGAAGTAGAGAACCTGCTGAAACAGGGAGCTATGCCGATAGAGGATAACAAACTGCCCGAACTTGGTGAACTGTTCCTGTTTAGTAATGTAAATATGAAATGGACTACCGTTAAGAAGTGCTATTACGTTGATGGTCAGGTGGATTTGGCTATGATGAAACACCGTAATGTCAACCGTAAGCTGAATGTGAAGGCCGAGTTCACGCGAAGCCGCAGCGGCAACACCATGGAGATGTTGCTCGAAGCCGGTGAGCAGTGGTTCTTCTTCTCGTTCAAGAACGGAACGATGCAGATATTGTCGTCGAGCAAAGAGTTCAACACCACGCTTCAGCAGATAAAGCCTGAGGAGAGAAAGATTAAAGGAGGCATAGGCGGCAAAGCCTACACCTATGTGCTGGCTCCCGACAGCAAGCGAAAGCGGTTCCTGCAAAATTATGGTGAAAAAGAGAGTGCGGAAACAGTGCAGGAAGAGGAAGTAGCTGATGGCGAGTCTGTTGTGGAGTGATAAATGAGGTTTGATGTTATTAGTCTGTTTTATCAATGCAGTTATCAACACGGTGTTGAAAAACAGCTAATAACTATTGACCTTAGTTTATATCCCTGCTAAATTTTTTTTGTATCTTCGTGTGATATAAAATGGGTGTTTCAGCACCTATGGCATCGTTTAGTAAGAAAGAAAAAAAATAAATAATTAAAAAAGCGCATCAATGAAATTTGTTGTCTCAAGTACCGATTTATTGAGTCATTTGCAGGCCATTAGCCGTGTGATTAGCAATAAAAGCTCACTGCCCATTCTGGATAATTTTCTTTTTAGCATCGAGGGTAATACACTTACCGTAACTGCCTCCGACCTTGAGGTTACTATGGTTACCTCACTCGAAATTGCCAGTAGTGACGAGGATGGCAAGGTGGCAGTTCCATCACGCATCCTTCTCGATACGCTTAAGAAATTTCCTGAGCAACCGCTTAATTTCATCATTAGCAAAGAGTCGTTTGCGGTGGAGATAGTTACCGATAAGGGTAAGTTTAACTTAGTAGGCCAGAATGCCGACGAGTACCCATCGCTGCCGGGAATCGACCAGAATAAGAGCTCAAAAGTGATGCTTGAGGCCAATCTGCTTCTTACCGGTATCAATAAAACATTTTTTGCCACTGCCGACGATGAGTTGCGTCCGGTGATGAACGGTATCCTTCTCGAACTATCACCCGAGCATCTTACCTTTGTTGCTTCCGACTCCCATAAACTTGTGCGTTACCGTCGTACCGATGTTACCACCGAGTATAATGCTTCGTTTATCCTTCACAAGAAACCTGCCGGTCTGCTGAAGAATATCCTTGGCAAGTCGGACAGTAATGTGTCGGTTGAGTTTGACGACAAAAATGCTGTGTTTACTACTCCATCAAGCAAACTTGTGTGCCGCCTTATCGAAGGTGTTTATCCTGCTTATGGAGCAGTAATTCCACAGGATAACCCCAATAAGGTGACTGTCGATAGAGTTGAGTTTTTCAATACTTTAGGACGCGTCTCGCTCTTCTCAAGCCAGGGAACCAACCTGGTGAAGCTCAAACTTTCTGATGGCCAGATGGTTGTGTCGGCACAAGACCTTGATTTTTCAATCTCTGCCTTTGAAACATTGCCATGTGTCTACGATGGAGTTGATATGGAGATTGGCTTTAAATCAAATTTCCTTGCCGATATACTTAACAATATGGATTCGGCTGATGTTTCAATGGAATTATCCGATCCTTCGCGTGCCGGCATCCTGGTTCCGGTAGATAAAGGCGAGTCGGAAGATGAGCTTATGCTTATCATGCCTATGATGGTAAATGTGTGATTTACTGATGAACAGATAAAAGCAACAGAGGCTGTCCAATATTTGGGCAGCCTCTTATCTTTATTGCAAACTCAATTCTAAAGATTACTCTGATTTCCCGATGTTAGTGCTGTCAATGCCTTTGTGGGCCTTCCGTTGAGGTTGAATGCTCCAAGGGTATATCCTTTCCAGTTGTTGTAGCTTTGCGGCTCCCAGTAGAATATGCCTTTGCACTGCTCTTTTGCCGATGTTTTGCACATATTTACCAGCATTTTCAGATACCTGGCAGCTTCCTCTTCCGAATCCCATGGCATTCCTGTCTCGCAAATCATTACAGGAGTGGCGTAGCGCAAAACCATGTCGTTGATATTGTTGCTTAGCTCGTTGACTCTTTCTTCAAAATCGTCAACCGATGGATAAAGCGACATGCCAATCATATCCCATTTACCGCCATTGGCTTTCAGACCGTCGAACAGCCAGCGATACAGGTCGTTACGGTTGCCCTCCTGAAGATGCACAATAACAGTGGCATTGGGGAATACACTTTTTACTGCATCGTAGCCGGCATTGTTGAGCAGTGCATAACCTGCCATATTGCTGGATGCCATTCCATCGGGCCACATCATGCCGTTGCCTGTCTCGTTGCCAACCTGAATCCATTTTATGTCTATATTGTTGAGTTTCATCAACGACAGCACTTCGGTGGTGTGGTTTGTTACTGCTGATGCCAATTCGTTGATGTTCAGATGACTCCATGCCTGGGGCTTGTTTTGTTTGCCCGGATCGGCCCAGCTGTCGCTATAGTGGAAGTTGAGCATAATGTTCATTTTCTGATTATTAGCTCTCTTTGCCTTAGTAAGCACATCGTCTTTATTGCACCAGCCGTTGGCGGGATTAACCCATACTCGTAATCGTATTGCGTTGAATCCTAAATCTTTAAGCAGGGTTATGCACTCCTTGATTTCGCCGTTGCCATTGTAGAATTTGTAGCCGTACTCTTCCATTTCGGTAATCCAGCTTACATCGGCACCGATTATCAATCCCGAATCTCGTTTTTGTTCCTCGCTGAGTGGGGTTTTGCTGCATCCCGTTACAAGGAATATGATTACCAGCAGAAAGACAGTATGGTTTGATTTCACTCCGTTTTTGTGTTAAAGGTTTGTGATACAGACTGGTGCATAGAGCTTAATTTCGCTGCCGGTAGGTGTAAGTGCGCCTGTTGCCTTATCGATGCTCATCACCACAATATTGTTGGAGTGCTGGTTGGCCACAATCATAAACCTGTTGTTGGGCGATATGGAGAAATTGCGTGGGCCTTTCCCGCCTGAGCTGTAATTACCTTTCCTGGTAAGTGTTCCTTTTTTATTGTCGATTGCAAAACAGGCTATATCGTTCATCCCGCCTCTGTTGGATGCATAAAGATATTTGCCATCCGAAGTAATATGTATGTCGGCCGAGGCAGCCCTGTCGGTTGCTCCATCATCTGATGTAGCAATAGTCTGTATCTTCTCCAGATTTCCGTTTTTTGTATCAACGGCAAAACTCTCTATGGTTCCGTTAAGCTCATTTATTACGTATGCAAAATTTTTTGTGGGATGGAATGCCAGATGGCGCGGACCTGCTCCTGCAGCCGTTCTAATGGTGTGAACAACCGATGGTATAGATGTTTGAGTGTCGATGGAGTAAACCAGTATGTCGTCGCATCCCAGGTCGCACGAATAGATATAGTTACCAAACGGAGCACCAATAGCCTGGTGGGCATGTGGCGATGCTTGGTTGGCATGTGGTCCAAGGCCATGGTGCTGGTGTGCTGTGGCTTTGGTGCAATTGAGGCTTCCATCGCTGTTGGTTGGAAACACCGAGATATTGCCCGAACTATAGTTGGCAACTGACACAACGCCTTCGTTGGCAGATACCGACACATAGCAGGGATCGTTGCCCATGGTGCTGCACTCACTCAGCAGCCGGGCACTGCTCCACGGGATAGTATAAATGTAGGCCCGCACCTTGCCTTGTGGCTCGTTGCCATTAAGCTCATTGACTGCATATAATATCTGTTTCCTGGTATCGGCTGCAATATAGGAGGCGTTAAATCCGGCATGAAGCGAATCGATGATGGTTATTTGGCCAATCTCCTGGTCGAACTTTGCTATATAGGCACTTGAACTATTGCTGTTGCCCATTGCTGATGGATGAGTGTAGGTGCCGATAATAAGAGTGTAGGGCTCTTGCTTTGTGCACGAAATTGAGACAATCAGCAATGCGACTGTGATTATTGGAAGGAGTGCTTTGTATTTCATGACATCATATTTTAATGGGTAGTGTGGTTATATATGTTTTGTATTTGGTTCTGTTTTCCTTAGTTATAACTGGTCTATCCGTTTGCCTCTCTCTATATTGAGAAATGTACTTTTGGCTGTTGCAATCATCTGCGATTGGTAAATGCCTGTGTGCCCCGAAAAGATATAGGCCACCACACATGCAATGGCAATAACTGAGGCACCCTGTGCGCCAAACAGTTCAATTCCCATCATAATACACGCTATTGGCGTATTGGTTGCTCCTGCAAATACAGCCACAAAGCCCATGCCTGCCATCAGTCCCACAGGTAGTGGCAACAAAGCCGACATGGCACTTCCAAGAGCCGCACCAACGAAAAAGAGCGGTGTTACTTCGCCTCCCTTAAATCCGGCACTTATGGTGATAGTTGTCAGAAGCAATTTTATTATAAACATATAGGCGGGTTGTTGGTTCACAAATGAGTTGCTTATTATATTAATACCCAACCCTGCATAGTCGTAGGCTCCAATACTAATTATCAATGTTGCCACTATTGCCCCTCCAATAGAGGCTCGCAGTGGAATATATCTGATTCGTCCAAATAACCGGCTCCAGAAATCAGCACTCTTTGAAAATAGTAATGCGGTTAATCCAAATGCCACACCTGCTGCTATGGTATAGATCAGCTCTTTTATCTCCATTGCAGGGACATAGCCCAGAGAGTAGTGTGTGTGGCCGACACCCCAAAGCTGACAGGTGTAATTTGCAACCATTGCCGACAGGAATGCCGGAAGTATCGATTCGTATCTGATTTTACCGATGGTCAAAACCTCTATGGCAAATATGGCTCCGGCCACAGGAGTGCCAAAGACTGCTGCAAATCCGGCACTTATACCGCTAATCAATAGCGTACGCCGGTTGTCGTGGCTAAACTTAAACAGTAGCGTAAGCTGGTCGGCAATGGCTCCTCCCATCTGCACCGCTGTGCCTTCCCTGCCGGCCGAGCCACCGGTTATGTTTGTCAATAGTGTGCCTATCAGCACCATTGGTGCCATTCTGAAAGGTATTCGTTGTTGTGGCTGGTCTATTTCGTCAATCAGCCTGTTGTTGCCGCCTGCCACCTTAGAACCAAAGTGGTGATATGCCAATCCGGTGATTAAGCCGGCTAAGGGCATAAGGTAAATAATCCATAAATGCAGCTCGCGCCATTGTGTTGCTGCATCGAGACTTAAAAGAAATATTGCCGATGCCGATCCGGCTGCAATGCCAACAAGTGATGTGACAGCCATCCATTTTATGGTGAAAAGGCAGAGAGATGCCAGCCTGTGGTGGCGCTTGTGTGGTTTCAGTGGTGGCTGCATCATGGCACGTTGGTTGTGATAGTAGAAAAGGTGGCGCTGCAGGGTTGTTGGTGTTGATGTAACTGCCGATGTTGGGTTGATGCTGTTGAATTGAAAGAGGGCATCCTGCAATTACTTGAAAGATGCCCTTATATCAATTAAATCCAAAGTTTGCCAGGATATGTTTTGCTATCAATCAGGTTATTGATTTTTTGCTGTACAAGTGGTTTATCTTCGGGATATGTTACTCCGAACCATTTTGAGTCGCATGGAACAACAAGAGCAGAGGCTTTTTCGGCCTTTATTAGTTTATCCACCGCTATATTGAAGTAGAATTCCGATTTAAGCTCGGTACCTCTCTCTTTCAGGAAGTCGGTAAAAATATTTTCGAGATGAATGAAGAACGATGGCTTAAAAGCCCAAAAGTTCATCGATATTGGCTCTTCGCCGGTTAGCTCGCCTTTCTCGTTCTCTTCGTAGTAGTAAATCTTGTCATTCTCGGTGCCTATCTTGGTGCGCTCGGTCACATTACGGAGGTAGTTTTGGGCGTCAACCTCGCATACGCCGCGTGACACTGTTCCATACTCCGAAAGTGTGTTTTTGAGAGCATAACCAACCATGGCATACTCGGTGTCGTCTTTGCTGTTGGCAATAAACTCAGCCATCTGGAAATAAGCTTCACGGCCATAGAAGTCGTCGGCATTGATAATTGCAAATGGGGTTTTAATTAAGTCCTTTGCCATCATAATGGCATGACCTGTTCCCCAGGGCTTTTCGCGTCCTTCGGGTACTTTAAATCCTGCCGGTAGATTGTCAAGCTCCTGGTAGGCATATTCAACTTCGATTTTGCCTTTCAGAAGTGGTTCAAACTTAGCCTTGAAAGCATCGGCAAACGAGTGACGGATGATAAATACCACCTTTCCGAAGCCGGCCTGAATGGCATCGTAAATTGAATATTCGATAATGGTCTCGCCATTGGGTCCGAAGGCATCCATCTGTTTCAGTGTGCCATAGCGGCTGCCCATGCCGGCTGCCAAAATCAGTAACGTTGGTTTCATAGTAACTGTTTTTATTTGGTAATTGTTTTTTCTTTCTCAAAATCGGTAATCAGCCCCTCGAGCAGCCAGTTGGCCACTGCCTGACGGTTGTTCTCGTGGATGAATCGTTGCTGGTCGCGCCAGTTCTGAATATTGCCCAACTCAATAAATACAGCAGCAGGATTTGTGGCTCTGAGCACATATAGGTTGCGTTCCGAAACGGTGCCGCTGAAACCTCGCGATGGTTGGTGTTTTTTATATTTCTGATCGAAGGTGTCGCGAATGGTGTTGGCAAGCTGAAGCCCTTTGACCGAACCGGGGAAGTGATAAAAAAAGACATCTATCTGCTTGCTGTTGCTTCGGCTGTCGAGATGCATATACACCGATCGGCGGTAGGTCTCGCTATCTTTCTTATCCAGCTCGTTAATCTTGTCCGACCGTTGCTTGAGTCGCTGTACCTGATCCAGCGGGATGGCTTCGCCCATGCATGTCTCGTGGTTGTCGTAATTCAGAAATTTGTCGTCGCGGATGCCATCATCGGGATCCTGAATGATAATGTGTACCTTTGCGCTGTGTATCATTAGGTTCCGCGCCAGACGGAGCATTATGTCGTAGGCATATTCATCCTCGCACAATGTATGGTTTTCGTATGTTCCCATCGCTCCGGGGTCGGGGCCGCCATGTCCGCTCACCAAATAAAAACATGCACCCTTCAGCTTTTCGCTCTCAATGGTGCATTGTGCATATTTTGCACCAAACAGTGGCTCGTAAAAATCTTTAGTAGCAACCGGGATAATATATTCGGTGTCGGCAAGCAACATATTGTTGGCTCCAAGTTTCGATTTGTTAAGTTCAATGAACTGGTTGGTCTGCTCCTGAGTAACAATATTGTTACGACGCATGAAGGCTGCAAACCCTTCACCCTTAAGCGGATATGATTTGGTCGTTGCCGGTGCCGGTGCTTCTGTATTCTGTGCCTGCACAGTTGCAATACAAAAAAACACTATTATAGGCAGTATGTATCTAATAATCGTATTCATATTCATGCAAAAATAAGTTTTTCATTTCAAAAATCCTCAATTCTTTACACTATGTATCTCCCGGGAACTCATTTGCTGTGTTTTTCTCTTTTTTTTGATTATTTTTGATATATATGTAATGTTTTGATATGTATCGGAATAAAGAGATAATTCGTTGGGGCATAATAGGTTGTGGTAATGTGACCGAACGTAAGAGCGGCCCTGCTTTTTACACTGTTCCAGGCTCCGGACTTGTTGCAGTGATGCGGCGCGACGTATCCAAAGCCGAAGATTATGCCAGGAGGCATGGTGTGGCACGGTTTTACGACAATGCCGAAGCACTTATTGCCGACCATGACGTTGATGCGGTTTATGTGGCAACACCACCCGACAGTCATGCCCGTTATGCGATAGCAGCAATGGAGGCCGGCAAACCGGTTTATGTCGAAAAACCAATGGCACTCAATTATAGTCAGTGTCTCGACATGATTGAGGCTTCCGAGAGATTGGGAATCCCTCTTTATGTTGCCTACTATCGCCGCGCACTTCCTTTTTCCCTCAAGGTGAAGTCTATTCTTGATTCAGGTGGGCTGGGTGCAATTCGTTATGCCTCAATGCGCCTGGAACGGCCGCCATCTGATGTGGATTACCAGCCGCATAATATTTGGCGCCTCAACCGTAGTATTGCCGGAGGTGGCTATTTTGTCGATTTGGGTGCCCATCAGATTAATCTGTTGCAATTCCTGTTTGGTCCCATAGCCAATCATCATTCGTTTGTAGCCAATAAAGGAGGGCTTTATGAGGTTGAGGATTTTGTAAATGTTCTGTTTCGGCATCAGACAGGTGTAGATGTAAACTGTACCTGGTGTTTCTCAGCCCCCGAGGGGCGTCGTATAGATGAACTCGAGATTGTGGGCGAAAAAGGTTCGATGAGGTTTTCGGTATTTGGCATGAATACAATTCATCTTGTGACGGGCAGTAGTGTCGAAACCATTACTGTAGATGCCGAGTCAGTGATACAGAAACCGTTGATTACCAATATCAACAGTGCCATCAGGGAGTGGAACTTTATGAAGAGTGATCTTCATGAGGCAGCCACAACTACTCTTATTATGCAGCGGATACTCGAAGGGTGATAATTTTTGATGCATTAACAATGTGAAGCAGGTAATAACTACCGAGAAATTTCCCATCAAGCTTTGGTTAAGTGATATAGAGCCCGAAGCACTGGCTCAGGCCCGCAACCTGGCCAATCTCCCTTTTGTGCACCGCCATGTGGCTCTTATGCCCGATGCTCATTCGGGATTCGGCATGCCAATTGGCGGGGTGCTTGCTGCCGATGGTGTGGTTGTTCCCAATGCCGTGGGTGTAGATATAGGTTGCGGTATGTGTGCAATGCCTACCAATATCTGCAATGCTGATGCCGGCAACCTGAAAAGGGTACTGGCCCATATTCGTGCCACTGTGCCTGTTGGATTTGCGAAGCACGAAAAGGCTCAGGATGAGATTTATATGCCAGTAGCATTGTCGTTGCCGCCGGTTGTTGCTTCGCAGTACGAAAATGCGCGGCATCAGTTAGGTACCTTAGGTGGTGGTAATCACTTTATCGAACTTCAGAAAGGCTCCGATGATTTCATCTGGGTTATGATTCACTCCGGCAGCCGGAATCTTGGCAAGCAGGTGGCCGATATATACAACCGCAAGGCTAAGGATATGAATCGCAGATGGCACTCATTGGTGCCTGCCAGTTTCGATCTCGCCTTTCTGCCGCTCTCTTCGGATGAGGCGGTAAACTATATCGACGAGATGAATTATTGTGTAAGGTTTGCCCTTGCCAACCGGAGGATGATGATGGATAGGGTTAAGGATGCTTTAGTGGCTGTGTTTGGTGAAGTGAATTTTGGTGAGATGATTAATGTGGCACACAACTATGCAGCCATGGAGCATCACTTCGGAAAGGATGTGATGGTTCACCGTAAAGGTGCCACACGTGCCGGTGCCGGTGAAACAGGGATAATACCCGGCTCGATGGGTACAAAGTCATATATTGTAAAAGGTCGTGGAAATGCCGACAGCTTTGAGTCGTGCTCACATGGTGCGGGGCGTGTTATGGGGCGTCGTGAAGCGCAACGAAGGCTCAGTATCGACGAGCAGGTTGAACTGCTCAACAGCAGGGGAATCATCCATGGGATGCGTCATCAGCGCGACCTTGACGAGGCTCCTGGAGCATACAAGGATATTGATATGGTGATGGCGAACCAGACCGATTTGGTGGAGGTTGTTACCGAGCTGACTCCTTTGGCGGTTATCAAAGGGTAGGAGAGGGGATAAAAAAAAGCTGCCCGTGATGGACAGCTTTAATATTTCAACGCAATCGGATTAAATCCGACCTCATTATGCTAAGCTTACGTTAACTGCATTCAGACCTTTTTTGCCTTTCTCGATTTCGAAAGTCACGCGGTCATCTTTGGTTATTTCGCTTTTCAAACCAGAAACGTGAACGAAAATCTCTTCGCCTGTCTCATCTACTTTGATAAAACCATAACCTTTGGTTTCGTTGAAAAATTTTACTACACCTGTTTTCATTTATAGAATAATTAAAATTAAAAATGATCTTTAAAATGGCTGAATCAGGTGTAATTGCAGGTTAAAATTGATAATCAGTTTTGGACCGGTATTATTCGAACTCTTTTACTCCTTTTGCAAGCCTTGGTTACCACATTAGGTAGCCGTTGCTTAAATCTGCCAGAGTAACGGAGTAGATTTTTGGTCATACTCAAATAATCTTGCATACAAAAGCGCGACAAAAGTATGTTTTTATTTTTTAATTACCAAAACAGTTTCAATCAATTATATTTTTCAACTCATATTTTTTTTACACTCTGTTATTAATCCTGATATTCACTCATGTTATTTCCATTTTTTGGCGGAAAAAAGAAGTGCGAAGGCTGTTGTTTAAAGAATCTCCATATCGAGATAGCCACCAGGCGCAGTTCGCCAACTGCAATATTGCGCGATTTGAAAGCCAGTGTGAGCGATAGCGAAAAACTTACAAGGAAGTTGATTAAACCTATGATGCCGATGCCGGCTATTCCCCACAATATCATTGCCATTGGCACATCAAAATGGCCTCCGTACAATCCCAACGCCAGGTTTCCACTTGCAAAGGTGATATGGCGCACGTCGATGTTCAAGCCAAGGAATACGCCTATTGTGGCGGTACTGCCCATGAAAACGCCAAACCATAAGTTGGAAATTATTCCGGC
>JBDHYT010000012.1:0-17499 GCA_039811485.1 Marinilabiliaceae bacterium
GCACGAATATTTGTAATTACCTCTTCTGCAGCATATTTGAAAATTTCAAATTCCCTTTCTGCCTCTTTAAATGCCTGGAGTGCTGCAGTTAATTGTATTTCAGTCTCTTTCTTATCATTAACCAAATCAGCATGTTGCGCTTTTTGATTTTCCAACTCCTTAGCTTTTTCAGCAAGCCCGATAGAACTGTTACTCCAGTTACCAAATGCAACCAACGACTCAACAAGCAGTTGTGAATACTCCCTGTTATCCTTTAATTGGATTCTGACACTATCGATATTAACAGCCTCAATAGCCAACTTTAATGCTTCTGTCTCTTTTCTGATTCTGTCTCCTTGTTCTTTTATCTTTTCAATGTTTTCATGACAGGAAGACAATTTTCGATTCTCTTGTTTCTTATTTTGAGTGTTTTGTATTATTCGCTGTTGTAAATTTTCAATATCACCGGATGTTTCGTGAAGATTTTTCAACAATTCCACTATCCTCCCGCTTTGTGGCACAACAGACTGATATGCCTGATGTTGCAAAAACCAGTCGTTCAGTTTCTGCTGCTCATCTTTTATTCCTTTTGACTGATTATTCAAATTTTCAATGGTGGCAGAAAGCTTTTTTATTTCATTCAGATTTTTATCGAGGTTTTCTTTTTCGGAACCCTTATTCTGAAGAGCAACTTTCAGTTCCGAATCAAGCCGGCGGGCTTCAGTTATAACAGGCTTTAATTCAGCATGTTTGGCTTGCATATCAGTAACTGATTGCTTTGCTGCCATTAACTCGTCGTTGGTTTGGGCAAATATGGTTTTAGCCTTATCCCTGTATTCACTGTTTTTAGTTCTGCTATCGACTAAAACCGACAACTCTTTTTCACTATTTTTCCACTGATGATATTTGGGAGCTATCTCATTTGCCCTACGCCTTTTTTCTAATCTACCTCTATCGGCTGCTGCTGCCTCATTTACAATAACAGCATTCCTGTGTGCATCAACAGCCTCATTAACGTTATTTTGCAATGACTGAAGTTTGTCCCACCAGGCAATTTTATTTTTAACTAATTCGCCTTGTGTTTCAAGTTCTTTAATTCCTATCGATAATTTTTCGATTACTCCATTTACCTCTTCAATTTGCTCTGGCGTAAGAAGCTCAATACCATTTAGTTGATCATTAATTCTGTCGTGTCTTATTTTTGCCTCATTCCATTTTTCATATATTTTTTTTGATATCTGGGTATATACGTTTGAGCCTGTAATTTTTTCTAATATATCTGATTTCTGTTTTTCAGGAGCCTTCAGAAATGCCGAAAATTCATTCTGAGCCAATAGCACCGAGAGTCGGAATTGCTCAAAAGATAATCCGATAAATCCTTCCACCAGCTTTAGAAGGTCAGTTTTTGAACCATTCAGCTTAATATTACCCGACAGGTTGGTTACTTCCATCTCCTCGGCCTGCAACTTTCCATCCGGTTTACCGTAAGCTCTGTTTACCGACCATCTGCTTCGGTACATATTACCATTAATGCCAATAAAATCAACCTCGGCCCATCCACGCCCGGTTCCTCTGCGCAAAATCAATCGGGAATCATTCTGTTTTACATCACCATTCTTCTCTATTGTGTAGCTGCCCAAATTCTGCTCCGAACGTGGTGTACTTGCATACAAAGCCAGACACATCGCATCAAGGATGGTTGATTTTCCTGCACCTGTATGCCCCGAAATGGCAAAAAGACCTGCACTGCTAAGTGGCTCTATTTTAAAATCAATCTCAAATTCTCCCTCTATTGAGGCTAAGTTACAGCCTCTAATTGCCAATATTTTCATAGTTTCAGGTTAGTTTTCGTTATTAATCTCTTTTACCACTTCGTTAAAAAGTCTCTCCAGCTCCTCTCCCATCTGTAGGTTTTTGATTTGAAATGCTCTGCGTGCCATCTCCAACGGTTCTATTTTACTGAGATTGTCATAACTTACACTTTCAAAATCTTCCGGCTTAAACTCGTTTACATTATCTGTAACAATCTTGGTCAACCTTACGTAATATCCTTCAAGTGCTTTCTCTACCTTCTGGCGCAAATCGGGAATCATCTGCCTGAAACTTACCCTAACCTGAAGATATGGGGCATACATGTCCGGTTCGCCCTTGGGGAGACTCTTCAACATTTTAAGAACATCTTTCAGATTATCTGAAGCATCACCATCAATTTGCTGCAGCCGTTGCGGTACTGATACCAGTCTTACAACAGGTTCAAATTCAAGCTTTTCAATCTTTACAGGTTCGCCCTTTTTTATCTCCACCAGGTTTACTCCATGCCTGTAGTTCTCTTCGGCAAACGACATTGGAAGTGGTGATCCCGAATATCTTATGTTTTCACGCTGTGCAACTTTCTGGGCACGATGAATATGTCCCAATGCAGTGTAAGTTATCCCGCCAGGAAAAATTTCGTACCCTTTTACTCCTTCAATGCCTCCGATGAGTTTCCGTTCACTCTCGTCGCCGCTGTTGAGAGCTACGCCCGAAGCCTGAAGATGCCCCATTGCAATAACCGGGTCATTATGGGTGTTTTGCTCCGCAATATGATTAAGAAGATTGCTGTAAAGAGTTTTAACACCTTCATTATAAATATTGCTTTCCGGTTTTTCATCTACACTTGGCAAGTCACCCTGACGAAGATATGGAACAGCCATGCACCATACCGGGCTGTCATCTGCACCATAGAGCCTTACCACAAGGTCGTTATAATTGATAGCACCATCTTCATTGCGCTTTACTGTGCCCTTAACATACACTTTCATATCTTCGAGCAGCGGCACAGGAGCCTCAATCCGGTAAGCCGAATCGTGGTTGCCGGCAATAATTACCATCTGAAGATCAGGATTTTGCCCATTCAGTTCTTTCAGAAACTGATAAAGCATACGTTGTGATGCTGCCGAAGGATTGGGATTGTCAAAAATATCGCCCGCGATAAGCAGTGCATCTGCTCCATGCTCTTTTATCTTCTCTTTGAGCCACCCTAAAAATGCAAGATGCTCATGAGCACGGTCATTTTGATATAATGACTGGCCAAGATGCCAGTCGGCAGTATGTATAAATTTCATATATTGAGTTTTGTGTGTAGTGCATGGATAGAATCCGGAAACGTAAATATACAAAAAATCCCTCTCTTCTGAAAGGGATTTTGATTAATATTGCTATGAATTATGTCAACCTATTCCGCCAAATATTATTCCGAGAATGATAATCAGAACAGTAACAGGGACAAACACAATTTTGGCATAGGTAATAAACCACAGCCCTATTGGTTTGGTCCGGCTTTTATTGATTTCGGCCAACAACTTGTCGGAATAAAGGAATACAGCAACAAAGGCCAGCACCATTGCGCCAATTGGCGATAGAATGATGGTGATAAAATCTGTAAATTTCTCGAACAGTGAATTATCTATCGCTATTGGAATTGTAAGAAGGGCTGCCAGCAAGGCAATTACTATGGTTGCTTTTTTCCGCTTAATGCGTGTGGTAGAAATAACAGACTCTACCGGGCCCTCGAGCATACTCACCGACGATGTGATGGATGCAAAAATAATACTCAGAAAGAAAAGTATGCTTAATATATGTCCATAAGGCATCAACTCAAACACTTTGGGCAGTGTGATAAATAGAAGTGAAGGTCCGGCTGCGGGATCAAGCCCGAAGGCAAAGACAGCAGGGATAATCATAAATGCAGCCATCAGTGCAGCTATAGAGTCGTAAAGAGCCGTATTGAATGACGCCGAAACCAACTCCGACTTATCATTGGCATAACTACCGTAAACCACAAGGGCACAGCCTGTTAGCGATACCGTAAAAAATGCCTGTCCAAGTGCCATTATCCATGTTTCGATGTTCATGAGAGCCGACCATTTGGGCTTTAGCAGATATTCAACTCCTTTCATCGAACCCTCGAGTGTCAACGATCTTACAATCATCAACAAAAAGATAAACATAAGTACCGGAATGGCAATTTTATTGAGTTTCTCGATACCTTTTGCAACTCCCGACAATACTATAATCAATGTTATCAATACAGCCAGTAGTGTCCATGGAATTGCCTCCGTACTACCCGAAAATGAGTTAAACAGCTCTACATAATCCTGATGAAAAAGGTCTCCGGTGATGCTCATATAGAAGTATTTGAGTATCCAACCTATCACAACAGAATAGAAAATCAATATACCTGTCAATCCTAAAACAGGAATAAAACCGGCAATTTTAGCTCCTCTGAGGTTATGACTTTTGAAAACACGCTGAATTCCAACCAGCGACCCTGCACGATGACTCCTGCCGAAGGAAAACTCGATAATAAGACCGGTGGTACCCAACAGAAAGACAAACAGGAAATAAGGTATCAGAAATGCTGCACCTCCGTAGGTGCCGAGCCGGTAGGAGAACATCCATATATTGCCCAACCCCACTGCCGCACCAATGCAGGAGATTATAAACCCAAATTTGGAGGTGAAGAGTTCCCGTTTGGGTGTGTTTTCGTTTTCGCCTTTCATAATATTGTTTGTTGATTTACAACTCTATCAACTGAATGTAAATTTAATTTATCGCCGTATTTAAAAGCCATGATCATCTCTGATGTTAAACTGATATTTAATGGAGGTTCGGGAATATCGTCACGGTCATACCATTGTGCTTCAGCAAGTTCGCTGGTGTCGATATTTATTGTGTCGCTGCCGTCAAGTTCGGCATAAAAACCGGCCAACAACGACTCCGAAAATCCCCACGGCTGACTTTTGTAATACCGTATATTCTTAACTTTCAAGCCTGTCTCTTCAAAGACTTCTCGCTTCACCGTCTCTTCAAGTGTTTCACCTATCTCACAAAAACCAGCCAGAAGTGCCAGATGACGGTAACTACCGTTACTGTATCGTGACATCAGCAACCTGTTACCATCGGTAACTCCTATAATTACAGCAGGTGAAATGCGCGGATAGACAATATTTTTGCAACTCTCACAACGGAGCGACCTCTCATTTTCAGCATGAGACATAGGATTGCCGCAATGACCGCAAAACTGGTTATTATTATACCAGTTATAAAGATGATATGCAGTGATTCCGGCAAAAGCCTCATAACCTGGCTTTAATGTTCTGAAAATATTAACCGGTGAATGGGTAAGACCCTGTAAAACATCTTCAACAGGGTTGATATAAAGAAAATACCGGCTGCCGTCGATCGAGAAAATATATTTAAAAGAATCTGAATCAATACTATATGCCTCCTCAAGCTCTCCATATTCGGGGAAAAGTTCTTCACTTCCGTCTGATTTTAGAAACACTTCATTATTCCTGAAAATCAATATCTTATCCAACCGGGTGATTGTATGATTGCAGTAGGTGAAATCTAATTTCCGTGGTGAAATATCCTGAATCATGTTGAACTCTTAACTGTCAAGATGCAAATATAACACATTGTGTATTAATTTGCTTCAACAAAAGAAAGATTCCCGCTGATTGTACCGGTTTGTTCAGGGTTTGACTCTGCCACATCCGATGTTATAGTGCGCATCTTGCACAATCAACGGGAATCTTATATAATTTTAATGGAAGTACTTAACTGCAACTTCCTGTTTTGATGATGAATACACTTTCAGACCAAGTGAACCACCATTGTTGCCGTCAAAATAGTGGATTTTAAGGGCATGAAGTCCGGCTTTCATTGCATACTGACCGCTAAGTTCACGCGGGCCGTGTGCCCCATCGTTGTCAACCACCAAGTAATCGTTGATGTACAGGCGGCTTCCGTCGTCGGACAGAAGTGCAAACGAATATATTCCATCTTCGGGAACTTCGATATAAGCATCAAATTCAAGGCCTAACCAGCCTTTTGCACCTTGTGGGATTGCAACTTTATCAACACTTATTGTATTCAGTAGTTTGGCTCCGTCGGTGAAGTTCTCGCAATTTACATATTTCTTCTCGTAAATTTTGCACTGCAATCCCTCTTTAAGGGTTGATTTGTCAACATTAGCTGGTTCTGCAAGCTCCTGCTTTACAAATTCGGTCTTTACAGGAACGTCGGCAGTTCCGTTTTTACGGAAAGAGCGGAATGTGAATGTGGTTGTCTCTGTGATATTTACAGGTCCGGTGTAAAGAGTAGATTCCTTGGTAGGAACGCTTCCGTCGGTGGTGTAGCGAATCTCAACCGAAGGAAGGATGCATGTGGCAGTAACATCGGTTGAACCTATAAATACGTTTTTGGATTCAAATCCTTCAAGGTCTGGAATACGGTAGTTGATATTCATGATATCCCAGCGGTTGAAGTGAGGCACCAGGCGCTGGCGGTAGTTTTCGAACTCTGCCGGATTTGCAGTTCCCCAGGCAACCTCGGCAAGTGCTGTCATACGCGGGAAAATCATATACTGCATTCTTTCGCGCGAAGGAATCCACTCTGCCCAGATATTGGCCTGAAGTCCAAGCACTTTATTGAACTGCTCCTTGCTTAGTCCTTCCAGTTCGGGATTGAAAGAGTATACATTCTGAAGCGTTTTAACATCGGCAGCATAATCGAAATAGAAGTATGAGTTGGGTGCCATAACGGCGTTATTACCCTGTGCTGTAGCACGGTGCACTGCATCTTTCACCCAGCTGCGCCACCACATGATGGTTGCTGTTTCCGACAGGCCTCCTTCAAGAATCTCATCCCAGCCAAGCAGCTTTTTGCCGTTCTCGTTGAAGAACTTCTCCATTGATTTCACAAACCATGACTGCAGTTCGAATTCATCCTTCAGTCCCTCTGTTTTTATACGTTTCTGACAGTTTGGACACTTCTTCCAGTTGTCCTTTTCAACCTCGTCGGCACCAAGATGCACATATTCAAATGGGAAGAGCTGAAATACTTCGCTGTAAACATCTTTACAGAACTCAAGAACTTCGTCTTTGCCGGGGCAGATAGGAGCCGAGAATGTGTGTCCCCAGCCGGCCTGGTTAAAACAAGCGAGATAAGGATAGTTGGCTATTGCAGCACTGAAGTGGCCGGGCATGTCAATTTCGGGAATCACATCGATACCACGCTGACCGGCATAAGCAACAATATCTTTTATCTCCTCCTGAGTATAGAAACCGCCATAAATAGTGTCGTTTTCCACAACCTTAATTCTGTCGGCAGGGAAGTCGAAATCAGGATTCTGCTGCTCTTTACGCATTCTCATACACTCACGATCCTGCGAGTTTAGTTTGCGGAAAGCTCCTTTTTCGGTCAGCAACGGATATTTTTTAATCTCGATACGCCAGCCCTGGTCATCGGAAAGGTGCCAATGGAACTTGTTGAATTTGTAAAGTGCCATTATATCAAGCAACTCCTTAACCTCAGCAGGTGTAAAGAAGTGGCGCGACACGTCGAGCATCAATCCTCTCCACTGCTCGCGCGGGTGGTCGGATATATTTACCAGTGGCAATACCAGTTTTGTATTTACTACGGATTTTTTCTCGATTTCGGCAGGGAGCAATTGGCGAAGTGTCTGAATACCAAGCATCACACCACGGTATGACTGGCCGGTAATTGTAATGCCGCTTTTATTGATTTCAAGGCGGTACTCATCGGTATTTGTGAGTGAGCCATCCACAATAAGGTTGATATCGGCGTTGCCTTTCTCAATCTTCGCTAACTGCAACATTGCTCCCAGGTAGGTTGCTGCAGGTTGCAGATTCTCGTCACTTATGCCTATTACGGCATTTGCCTTAATTGTGTAGCTGCCCTGCTGTTGGGTAATCTCTCTCACCTGCGGGATGAGCGCAATCTCCTCTGCCACATCAGGTGCTGAGCAGCTGCTTATAAGGAGAGCTGCCATAATTCCTGTAATCCATCTTAACTTCATCGGTTAATTTTTGAATGTTTATTGTTATTTATTGAATTTCATTCAGATAGATTTTTTTCATCAAAAGGGAGAGGCGTTTTATAAAGAAGTGCAAATTTAACCAATAAAAGATTAAAAATTCAACTTTTGGAAGTTAATTGGTTTGTAGTTCTCGTAACCCTTAGTGTCCACCCCAAAAAATGGTCATAATGCTGTAATAATAGGGAGAGAAAGCTGCCATTGCTATTTTAGAGATTTAGCTACGCTGAACTTCGTTTCTCCCTGCGGTCGGAATGACCTTATTCATAGTTGTTTAGGGTTGGGGATTGGGGCTGTCCAAAAAGTTTTTATCCACGGTACTTGTCCCGTTTAGACGGGATTGTACGAATTTTTACAAATCCTTTTTCATTATAAATGAATTACTTACAATTAATTCACGTTGAATTGTTCGTGTTAATTCGTGTGATTAGTGGACTTTTCAGAGATCCCCAATTCCCAACCTTCTGCACTTAACGGGCTGTCATCTCGAACGAAGTGAGAGATCTCGTTTCCCAACTCTAAAACGATTTGCGTGCAAAAGATTTGTAATAATCTGTTTTGTGTTAAAAACTATTTATCTTTGATGCGCCTTCCCATAAAGTAGCCGTATAATCAATTAACAATCAAATATAACAGATGAAGCAATTTTTTATTCCGCTTGTTGCCCTGCTGGCTGCATGTGCATCACCTGTGGTTAAACAGGCACCCAAAGGCACTACATTCACCGAGATGGCTGACCCTACAGCCGACACACTTACCGACTGGAGCCCCGTTGCGGCAGGTCTGCACACTTCGTTCGGTTCTGTTGACAAACGCTATGCAAAGCATAGAATACCTGAATTGAATATTGCTGATATCCATTCGGTTAAAGGATGGAGAGGCGAGCGTTTATCAGCACAGTTTGTACTATGGACAGCTCAGCCGGTTAATAATGTTACTGTAACCGTTGGTGATTTTAAGGGTGATAACGGAGTGCTGAAAGGCATTGCATCGGCAGGTTTTGTACGTTATGTAATGACTGACGAATTTGCAGGCGGTTGTGGCTACCGTAAGCCTGAAGATTTTGCCGCATCGCTTTCGCCCGATATGATTGATGACCTGGATAGTTATAATATTGAAGCTAAGTCGGTTCGTCCTGTTTGGGTTACAGTTGATATTCCACGTGATGCCAAACCAGGAAAATATTCATCAGAAATAACAGTTAAGGCAAATGGTGAGAAATCACAGAAACTGACACTAAACCTTGATGTTATTAATCATCTGTTGCCCAGTCCATCGGAGTGGACATATCATCTCGATTTGTGGCAGCATCCTGCAGCAGTGGCACGTACCGAAGGTGTTGAAATGTGGAGTGATGCTCATTTCGAGGCTCTGGTGCCTGTTATGAAGCGTCTTGCAAGTGCAGGCCAGAAGGTGATTACCGCCACACTTAACAAGGATCCCTGGAATGTGCAGACATTTGACCCCTATGCCGATATGATTATCTGGACCAAAGGCGAAGATGGTGCATGGAGTTACGATTACACTGTTTTCGACCGTTGGGTGGAGCTTATGCTTGGCCTTGGTGTGAATAAGATGATTAACTGCTACTCAATTATTCCGTGGAATAACATGATTCACTATAAGGATGCAGCAACGGGTGAGTTTATTGATGTGGAGGCACGCCCCGGAACACCTGAGTTTGTTGAGTACTGGACTCCTTTCCTTACCGATTTTGTTTCGCACCTTCGCACCAAGGGGTGGCTCGATATTACAAATATTGCACTTGATGAGCGTTCACCGGAGCAGATGGATGCAGCATTTGCACTTATGCAGGAGGTTTCGCCCGAGCTGGGTATTGCCTATGCCGATAACCATAAGACATATAAGCGTTATCCCGATAGTGAGGATATAAGCATTGCTTTTGGTCATCCCTATTCGCGCGAGGATATAGAGCTGCGTCAGTCAAACGGGCTGAACAGCACTGTTTATGTATGTTGCAGTGATGAGTTTCCCAATACATTTACATTCTCCGATCCGGCAGAGGCTGTTTTTCAGGCCTGGTATGTAATGGCTTCGGGCTTTGATGGCCTGTTGCGCTGGTCGTACAACTCATGGGTAGAGAAGCCGCTTCACGACTCTCGGTTCCGTGCATGGCCTGCCGGTGATACTTATATGGTATATCCGCAAAACCGCTCATCAATCCGTTTTGAACGTACTCTTGAAGGAGTGCAGGATTATGCCAAGATTCAGGTTATCAGGAAGAAACTGAAGGCCGAAAATAATCAGGAGGCACTTCAGCAGCTTGATGAAGCAATCAGCAAACTCAATATTCAAAGCCGCACCGAAGGCTGGAATGAAAATCTGAATGCAGCCAAAGAGTTGTTGAACAGCTTCTGATAGTACTGTTTATTCTGAAATTCCCGTATTTTACTTCAGTTTGTATTGCTCAAACAGACATAAGTAAAGTGCGGGAATTTTTATTTCCCTAATCCTTCATCTTTAGTTATCTTTACAACCAAATTTTCCGGATTATTATGGCATTAAATAGTGAGTTTCAGGAGTTTTTAAAAGGATATGGCAGTCGTCTGACAGAGGTTATGATTCAGGTTTGCAATAGCAGAAGTATGAATTTTAAAGCCTTCCTGCAGATTGACGAACTGGAGGAGAAGTGGAAAAACATTGCTCCCGAATATATGGCAGATGCGGTGCGCGAGTTCAATGATTATCCTGCGGTTGCGCTGGCATGGGCAGGATATGTTGGTATGGGAATGGCCAAACTATGGGATTCGGATTGGGAGCAGTATAGCAGCCGCAACGATTTCTATCCGATGTTTGTTAAGCCCCGTGGATTCGATGCCATGGATGAATTTATCATGGATGAACTGTTTGGCCTTGATAAGGATTCGGAGGATTATAAAAGTGTGGTACGGCTGTGGCAGCAGCTTGCCGATACAGCATTGACCATGATGCGGCGCGAAAATATAGCTTCACAAAGCAGTGAAGCCTACTATCTGCTTGTGGTTACCGTTGAGGTGTTTTATCTTACGGGGATTTCAGTGGCACTTTCGCTGATGGGCTACAAATATGAAAAGATGATTGTGGGTGAGTAGATTATAACCGGAATTACCATTTTATCTGATAAAAAACGGTATCTTTATTTAAGCTAACCAAATAATCAGATGATATGGAAAATCCCATTAAAGGTATTGGTGCACCTGACTACAATCAAGATAATGCTTCTGAAGATTCCGGCCTGTCAGAAAAGGAGGGAGTGTATAGCATGAAAAATAAGCAAACTACTGTACCAACTATTATTGGTGCTGTAATTGGTGATGTTATAGGGTCGGTATATGAGTGGAATAATATCAAAACCACTGAGTTTGATATATTTAACCCCAAATGTGATTTTACTGATGATACAGTGCTGACCATTGCTGTGGCTGATGGCATAATCAGAGGAGAGGATTTCTCCAGGGTAATCAGAGATTATGCCCGTAAGTATCCCGGACGGGGTTATGGAGGCAGATTCAGAAAATGGATTGAGTCTCAAAATTCAGAACCTTACGGCAGTTATGGAAATGGCTCGGCAATGAGGGTAAGCCCGGTGGGGTTTGCTTACAGCAATCTTTTTACTGTAGAGGACATGGCATACGAAACAGCGATAGTAAGCCATAATCATCCTGAAGGAATAAAAGGAGCACAGGCGACTGCTGCAGCTATATATATGGCCAGGAAAGGTGAAACAAAAAAGGAGATAAAAGAGTATATAATGTCAGCTTTTGATTACGACCTCAATTTCACACTTGATGAAATACGGCCTGTATATAAGTTTGACGAAACATGTCAGGGCTCTGTTCCTCAGGCTATTGTAGCATTTCTTGAGAGTACGGATTTTGAGAGTGCCATAAGGCTTGCAATATCAATTGGCGGCGACAGTGATACAATTGCCTGCATCACAGGAGGAATAGCAGCTGCGTACTATAAATCAATACCATCCGAAATCATTGATTTTGTTATGGAGCGTCTGCCGGATAAATTTAAGGAGATTATTGCCGATTTTGACGACAGATATGCTGAGAGGGAATAGGTAAATTCCAACTTATTGACTATTAAGCATTTTTTGATTAAATTGGACAATTATAATATTCTTGATTATCAATATATGCCATTAAGCCAGTCGATATCAATAATTGCCGATTACCGCGAAGAACCTTCCGGTATTCCACAGTTATTGAAGGATATTGGAGCGTTGGTTGAAGTGAGGGAGATGAAAAAGGGCGACTATCTTATAAACAAAACGGTAATTATTGAACGAAAACGATCTGATGATTTTGTGACGTCGTTAATTCAAAACCGTCTCTTTACTCAGTGTTCATATATTCGTAATTCCCCCTATAATCCCATTCTGCTTATTGAGGGAGATGTCTATTCCAGCGGTCATAATATATCCCAAAATACAATAAAAGGTGCTATTGTATCGGTAGCTGCAAGTTGGCAAATACCGGTAATATTTTCTTCTGATAATGTCGATACAGCCTCACTTATAATGATGATAGCCAGGCAATCGGGAAATAGTAATATTGCCTGCACACGGCCGGGTTATAAACCAAAGCAGATTCATAAACAACAACTCTATTTTCTTCAGGGTCTTCCTCATGTGGGTGCCAAAACATCAAAGGCTCTGTTGGATCATTTTGGAGTGCCCGAGAATATAGTTACCGCTACAGAGGATGAGCTGGCTCAAATAGCAGGTGTGGGACATAAAAAGGCAGCCGATATAAGAAGCTTTTTATCGGTTAAATATGCCGGCAAGTAACAGCTTAATGGCATCCATACAAAAAAAGCTACCCTTACGGGCAGCTTTTTTTATTTCATCAATTTGCAGAATCAATAGATACCTATCTCATCTACAAATATATATGCCGGTTTGCCAGGGCCTGCATGCCAGCTTGGCATTTGCTTAAGGCTCTCAACAACCACTTTTACATATCTGGTGGTTTGTGGCTCAAACTCAACATTATAACGCTCAATCACATTTACATGCTTTGTATCGGCCTCAGGTCTGATCTCTTTGGCAAGTGAAAAGTTTTCGTTATCATCCGAAGTGAAAACAGAGATTGATACCGGACGGAAAATCCAGTCACCTGTTATGATAAGGCTGTTAAGGCCAACCATTTTAATCTCGGTTGGTTTAACAAGATCGATAGTTGCCGACAGGTCATTACCAACAAAACCAATCCAGCGACCTGTGTTGAACAATTTTGTTCCCACAAGACCGTCATTCAATGTGTTTGCACCATTGGCTGCATAGGCTTTATTTGGTTCAGTATTCAGAGTAATTGGCTTGGCTGTGGCAAGATTAAAGTCAAACTCCTGAGTTGTTACCCGCGATTTATTACCATCATAGAAAGCAATTGCCTTGAATGTCATTGGGCGATCGATAGTCACCGGCGAAGTATATTTAGCACTTGTAGTGGTTGGTTCCGAACCATCGGTAGTGTAACGGATATCGGCTTCAGAAAGGGCAGATAGTCTCATCAAAAGCGTATGATTCTCATTATCACGCTCGAGCTGGCTGTTCACATCAAATACGTGGCGGGCATAGTTATAACCTCTCTCGTCATAAATCTTCATCATGTGCTCAAGACGCTTAACAAATGCAGCATAATCGCGCGGTGCATCGCTCCAGTTCACCTCACTAAGTGCAGCAAGGCGCGGAAGCAACACATACTCCACATGGCGGAAAGTCTTGAAGTACTCGGCCCACATATTTGCCTGAACACCAAGGATATGCTTACGGATATCGGCAGGCACATCTTTACCTATTGGCTCATACTCATATACTTTCTTTACAGGAATAAAACCACCAATAGCAAGTGGCTCATTTGCAATATCATCAGTCTGATAGTAGTCGAAGTAACAGTGAGTATTTGGTGTAAGGATGGCATCGTTGCCAAGTTTGGCAGCCTCGTAGGCATGGCTTGCACCTCTCCACGACATAACGGTGGCAGTTTCAGAAAGACCACCCTCCATGATTTCGTCCCAGCCAATCAGTTTGCGGCCATGGTCGTTAAGGTATTTCTCAACCTCCTTGGTAAAGTGGCTTTGCAGTTGTTGCTCGGCAGTGTGAACACCATCACCTTTGAGTTTCAGTTCTCGTATCTTGGCCTGACATTTAGGACACTTCTCCCACTCCTCTTTAGGACACTCATCACCACCAATATGCACATACTGTGATGGGAAAAGCTCAATTACCTCATCGAGGATATCATAAACAAACTGATACACTTTAGGATTTCCTGCACAAAGCACCTCCTCAAAAACACCCCATGTTTCGGCAACTTTATAATCCTTTCCACGGCAGCCAAGCTCGGGGTAAGCGGCAAGAGCAGCCAACATGTGGCCGGGCATATCTATCTCGGGGATGATGGTAATATAACGGTCAGCAGCATATTTTACAATATCTTTAATCTCCTCCTGGGTATAAAATCCGCTCACAGGCACATTGTCGTATTCGCCACTATTGCGACCAATAACGGTACGCGGACGGTAAGAACCAATCTCGGTAAGGCGCGGATATTTCTTGCTCTCCATACGCCATCCCTGATCCTCGGTAAGGTGCCAGTGAAAAGTATTAATCTTATGCAATGCAAGAATATCGAGGTAACGCTTCACCGAATCGGCATTGAAGAAGTGGCGAGCCACATCAAGGTGCATTCCGCGATAGCCAAAAGCAGGCTCGTCGGCAATAGCAACCGCAGGAACAGTGATTTTGGTTTTTCCTGCAACCTCGGCCTTCAACGGCATAATCTGCTTAAATGTCTGAAGTGCATAGAAAGCACCCGCCGGCGAGCCTGCTTTTACGGTAACTGATGAAGGAGTAACATCAAGCTCATAACCTTCGGTATTTGAAAGAGATGCAAGCGACAGCACAATATCGCCCTGAGTGCCCTCCTTGAGGGTAACATCTAAATTATAATCGCCCGAAAGCATTTTCTGCCAGTGAGAGGCAACATTTTCGAGTGATGCATCACCATAAGCAATTGTAATTGATTGACCTGATTTCCAAGTCAATGCACCACTTTTTTGTTCCACTTTGGATGGAATTGGCACAATAGCAATTTCCTGCTTTGGAGTAACTCCGCACCCCATAAAACTCAACAGCACGAATGCCAGCAAAAGATACTTCATGAATAAAAACTTTAATTTATGTGAGATATTAATTGAATTTCAGATAAAAATTCAGTGTAGATATGGGCGGTGGTGGTGGTCTTTACGCAATGAAGCAATTAACAGACCTGAAAAATTATTTAATCACTTCGGAATGCAAACTTATTAAAAAAATTAACAATTAACCAGTTAAAAAACTTTAATGTGTTATTTATTGAAAATTAGTAATTTCGACTTCTATATCATCAAACAACTCAACATAAATCATGAAAAAAACTACAACCACATTTCTTTTACTGATTCTGATTGCATTACAAGCCGGTGCACAGCAATTTATTGATGCATCACACCCTGCGTTTCATTATATGGGACGTACCGATAGCCGCAACCCCAAGGTAGTAAAATTCGACTGGCCGGGAGTGGCAGTATCATGCTCATTCACAGGTAGTCAGCTCACCATTCATCTAAAAGGTGGCGACCGCGACTACTACAATCTGTTTATCGACGGCAATCTCAATACGGTTCTACACTCAACAACCGATTCAACATTCATCATTTCAGGCATTAAGAGTAAAATAGACCATGAGTTGCTGATTACCAAACGCACCGAATCGGATATGGGAGTTGGCACTTTTTACGGTATCACAATAGGAAGTAAAGACAATATTAAACCATCAAAATACATAAGGACAAGAAAAATTGAATTTCTTGGCAACTCAATCAGCTGCGGATATGGCACCGAGGGTGCTTCGGGAAGTGAGAAGTTCCGGCCTGATACCGAAAACAACTACAAATCGTATGCATCAGTTGTGGCGAGGGCATTCAACGCCGAATATTCGGTAATTGCCCACTCCGGATTGGGTATGGTGCGCAACTACAACGACAAGAGTAAGGTATCGACAAAATTATTACCAATGCCACCACGTTTCGACCGCACACTCAACAGCGACACACTTCTGAAATGGGATTTTAACCGCTGGAAACCGGATGCATTTGTTATAAATCTGGGAACCAACGACTACTCTACCCTGCCCCATCCCGACAAGGCCTATTTTCAGCGTGAGTATGAAAAGATGATTGACAAAGTGAGGGAAGTTTATGAGAATATACCGGTATTCTGCATCGTGGGGCCAATGACGAATGAACCATGTTACTCTATTGTAAAAGAGGTTGTTGAGACATACCGAATACTTCATCCTGAATCAAAAGTATATTTTATAGGAATACCTTCGGGATTATTGAATGATAAGGATTACGGGTCGGATTGGCATCCAAACTACAGGGGTAACAAGAAAACAGCAGGTTATCTGGTTCCGCTTATGGCCAATGTACTGGGATGGAATTACGATGTTGAGGAGTACCGGGTGAAGGGTGAATATTAAGGTAGAGGTGCGTGATGGTCCATTTTATGCAGGTTAAAACCCACGGTGCATAGTGTGGCTCTACGAGCCGAGATCTGGAATGCACCAAATGACTGACTCCGGATGGAGTCACATGTATATAGCAGTAAATTAGCAGGGGCTGAACCGACCCCGGAGTGGGTCGCATGTTTGTTAAATCTGTGTATTTGATTACAATAAAACGCATGAAAACAATAAAAGAAAACTCATCCGGCTTTAGGACATATATTCCAATAATATGGGATATGCCGCCCCTGCAGGGCTTGATTTACACAACGCACCTTTTACCGTACGCTGCACTACGTTTGCATACGGCTGATGTATGGCACCACTTCGTGGCTTAACAGCAACATAACCTGTTAACTTTTAAACTGAACACTGATCTCACAAAAGGGAACACCTACAAGCCGATACTACAAATTTCTGATGGGAAGTACAGACTATCAATTACTGCAACCTCCCGCCTTGTCGGCGAGCCTTAGAACTATCTCGTAGTGGAGCTGAGATAAACGAAATACTGTTTGAGGTTCGGATAAACACACCCCTGAGAAATAAAACTTAACACTCCGAACCGAGTTTATTTCGTTTCAGCGTAACGGAGTGATAGTTCTTGGGTGAGCAGGCACAGCGGCGGCTTTCTCTGCTTACTCTCTGCAGCTGTAGGCAGAGAGTAAGAGCCCGTCCGGCTTGAGGACATAAGTCTATAGCAGAAATGCATAGATATCCTGCCTAACAGGCAGCTGCCCATTTATGTTAATACCTTGGGGCGATGACCCAAGGTTATGGAGATATGACCTTTCAGGTCTAATTGCAACACGTTACAAGTAACAACCTGACATCATGTAAACCAGCATGAAAACAGACACAACCTGAATAAAGAGAGTAAAAGCCCGTCAGGCTTGAGGACATAAATTGTGTCTTCCTTATTATCCATAGCAATGATGGTTAAACGTCATGGCTAAAGCCGGGCTTGCTGCATTGACATAACCACGGCCTGAAGGCCGTAGTTACTCATAAATACGATACGCACTCACTTTTTATAGTATATCATCAAAAAAGGCTGCCCTTGGGGCAGCCTTTTTCATT
>JBDHYT010000013.1:0-16967 GCA_039811485.1 Marinilabiliaceae bacterium
GGCCTCTTTTAACCGCTTGTAGCGTTCGGACTGCTTAAGAGCCTTGGTGAACACCTCCGGATGACCTGCCCAGGGCTCTTTCTTGCTCCAGTGGGCGTCAAACTGTTTTTGGACCTGTGTCATGTGCTCTTTTACTGCCTCTTCGGCGTATCGCTGCATCCTCGAATTGATGGTCGTTACTATCTTCAGTCCATCAGTGAATAGGTTATATTGGTCGCCATAAAGCTCGGCCAGTATATTTTCGGCCTCCATGCGCACCATATCTCTAAAATAGGGTGCTATGCCGGTGTTTCTGTCTAACCGGGCATATTTGATTGTCAGTGGAGTTGCTTGGTATTCAGTTAGTTTATCCTTTGGGATAAAGCCTTGTTCCGCCATGCGGGCAAGAACTATATTGCGTCGTTTGAGCGACTTTTCGGGATTCAGCCGCGGGTTGAAGGCTGTGTTGGCTGCCAGCATACCTATAAGGGTGGCTGCCTGCGGTGGCTCAAGCCATTTGCTCTTGCGGCTGAAGAACCTGTGGGCCGCTGCCTCAATACCATATATATCTTCGCCAAACGGCACTGTATTGAGGTAAAGGGTTAGAATCTGATCTTTGGTGTAAACCTTCTCAAGGCGCGATGCAATAAATATCTCTTTCACCTTTCCTACAGGCAGGGTGAAGATACCGAGTCTTTGCCTGGGAAACAGGTTTTTGGCCAGCTGCTGGCTTATGGTACTTCCACCTCCCTGGCTGCTGTCGCCAAGCAGAATACTCTTTACCATCACGCGTGCAATACTCATCAAATCAATACCTTTGTGCTCGAAAAAACGGCTGTCCTCGGTGGCTACCAATGCGTTGACAACATGCTTTGATATGTCGCTATTGTCGATGCTGAGCCGGTTTTCGATGAAGTAACGCCCCATCAGCACATTGTCGGATGTGTAAACCTCCGAAGCATTATTGTTCGATATATTGTTTAACTCATGGTAGGAGGGGAGGCGGCCGAAAATGCCGATATAAACCATCATCACAAATATGAAGGCGGTAAATACCAGTGCCGACACTATCTTGAGTGCATTAATTCCCCAGCGTACCTTCCACGACGGATGTGTTGATGGAAAAAATAATACCTGAACTATTGGATTCCGCTTCTTCGAAGTTTTACTCTTCTTTGACGGCTGTTTTTTCTTTTTTTCGCTCATTTTGTTTTATCCGAATCGGGTGTCAAAAATAACGATTATTGTTGTTATTATTGTGTGTTATTGATGACAATCCCTGGCAAACTGCTCCAAAAACAGTACCAGAAACTCGTGACGTTCGTTGGCAATGATACGCCCTTGTTCTGTTTTCATCATATCGCGCAACTTGAGCAACTTGTGGTGGAAATGTGCTATGGTCGAGTTATCGTCGGTTGAGTAGAGTGGCCGCTGCCTGAAACCGCCATAACTGAAGGCCCGTGCAACGCCTATGGCTCCAATGGCATCCAGTCGGTCGGCATCCTGAACAATGTTGAACTCTGCAATATTTACTGATGCAACACCTCTGCTCTCCTTCGAAAACGACATTCTGCTGACGATTTCGGCTACATTGCTTATCTGTTGTTGCTTGAAACCGCACTCGGTAAGCTTACTCCTGATATTAGCCAAGCCTTTGTTCTCATCACCAAATTTATGGTCGGCCAGGTCGTGGAGAATCGATGCCGCAATCACAACCTCTCTGTCGCATTTATTATCGGCCATTATCAGTAGGGCGTTGTTCAATACCCTGATTGAGTGTGATATATCGTGACCTGGATCGGTTGCTGCACACTGTTTGTTTACAAATTCAATTAAGTTGTCGGCAAGTTGCTGTTCTTTGCTTCTCATATCTCTACAATTTCGGTTGTCAGCAGCTTGTAGAACTCCAGATACTCCGACTCCGAAATCTCTGCCGGATAGGTCATCAACAGCATTGGTAGTAACTCAAACCCTTGCTGGTAAGGTGGTTGCATGTGATTGTGCTGCGGATTGGGAATAAAGCCCATTCGCTGGTAAAAGTTCAGGCGGCGCCGGGTGGTTTCGTCCACAATATGCTCAATCTCAAGAATTACCGGTTGGCTTACTTCTTCCAGCAGGCTGCCAAGTATGTTTGTTCCTAAACCATTCCCTTTTTCTGATGGATTTATGGCGATATATTCGAGGTAACAAAACCCGGGGTAGAGCCAGTACGATAAAATGGCTACAGGATTATTTTCGCTGAAAACCAGTTCGTTATGAAACTTATCTTTCGATAGTGCAATTTTTATTCCATTCAGGTTTTTGCGTTCTATCTCCGGAAAGCTTTCGTTGTATATATGCCAAAAGTGTTCAAATTCAGGTTGTCCGGTTGATGTTATCCTGGTCTTGCGTAGTTTCATCTAATCGTTTCTTATGGTTTGCGGGTTGCCTTTGCGCTTCTCTTCGCAAAGATAGGTCATCATCTTCTTATTTGCTTGTTAAATATGTTGTTTTCTGTTATCACAGTGTAGGCCACAATGTTGCCGGCTTCATCCTGCTCGGTGCTGAATTTTATATCGCTACCCGACATAAAACCAAGAATTTTCACGCCTCCTTCGATAAGCTTTATTTTTAACGGAAGTGGCTGATTTTCAATTTCTGGTTTGATGTTTTCGTTTTGTAGCATTGCTACATAAAGTGGCATCATGTGGTTGATTCCAAGCTCGTAGGCATTAATGTTGTTTTGGGTGGCAATTATTGCCGGCCGGGAATCTAAGGTTTTTATTGGTTCTACGTCATGAGTGCTTATCTGTTGAACTTCTCTCTCGATACTGATTTTTCTACTATTTTCTACTTTTTTTGCTTCGGATGGTAGGTCTTCCGTTTTCTCTTCGCTAATAGTTTTTGTCTCGGTAATAGCTTTAGTATCAGTATTTTCTTGTGTGATGTCTCTTGATGTTGGTTGAGCCGACTGAACGATTAATTGACCATTGTGGGTAATGGTTTGCCGGTAGCCCATTATCGAAACTGTTACAATTAAGGCAATTATTGCCACGGCAGCCACAGCACGTCTGGCAACATATAGTGTTACCGAAGCCATCCTGATGCGTTTCAGCTTGCTTTTATTGGCAAACGTCGCTTTATCCGGCGTCAATATGGTTTTGGCCATTAGCTCCTGCTCCAACACTAATGTATGGTTGTTGTTTTTCAGCATTTCAAATCTTGCACTCTCTTGTTGGGTGAGTCCATCTTCCAGCTCTTTCACCATCAGGAAGTCGCTCTCCTGAAGCTCCATATCGTTACATCCGGTACGGTAAAGACTGGCTTTCGGCTCATAGTGCTGCACTCCTGCCGATAGGGTAATGTTTTGATACTCTTCTATTTCGTCGTGTATCTGTTGATGTGTGGCTACCAGTTTATGGAGCTGGGTTACAAGCTCTTCCGGCAGTGTGCCATCAAAATAGTCGAGCATAAACTCCTGATAGTTGTTTATGTTGATTTCTATTTTATTGTGGTTGTTTGTTTTCATATCACTACCTCCATTTTTCCGATGTAGTTTTTCAAAAATACCCTTGCCCTATAGATGTACACCTTAACCTGCGATTCGTTAAGTCCGGTTATTTCGCCAATCTCGGTGTAGGAGTAACCCTCATAATCGCGCATCATTACCACCATTTTCTGTATCTCGGGCAGTTGTGCCAATGCGTTGTGTAATATCTCGTTGAGGTCGGAGCAGCTGCTGTGGCACACCTGGCTTTGTATTTCGGCCTCTTCCCACCGGCCCTGTTTTTTATCGCGCCGTGTCATATCTATAAGTGTGTGGTAAGCAATGCTGAAGAGGTAGCTCTTTACTTTTTCGGCCGAAACATCTTTGTGGTTTTTCCATAGTTTCTCGTAAGTGTCTTGCACAATATCCTGCGATTTTTCGCGATCTCTGATGTTCTTCAGGATAAAGCGAAAAATCGAGTCGGAATAGAGATCCACCGATTTGTTGTATTCGTCAATTGTCATTGGCCTAAAATGGTTCTTTCGGGTGTGACGGTTGAAGTATTGCAAAAGTTACAGCCGTATAAATTTTTTTTATGGGTGAAAAGCCTCAAATATATGTTCCATCTCAAATCCTTTGGGAGTGGTGATGAGTGTAAGCACATCAAATCGAGCCTCTTCGTGCCTGTCGAATTGATAAATATATGCTTCGGCCACATCTGCCAGATATCTTATTTTTGCATTGGTTATGGTGTCGCGCGGATCTTCCCAGTTGTTGCTGGTGCGTGTCTTTACCTCAATGAATACCAGTGTGTTGTCGTGCATTGCCACAATGTCCAACTCCTTATGGTTGTAGTGCCAGTTGCGGTGGAGTATTATGTATCCGTTTTCTGCAAGGTAGCTGCAGGCAAATGTTTCGCCTTCAGCTCCCAATTTGTTGTGAAGTGCCATCTAATGTCCGGTTAATTACGACTATCAAATCTAACTTTTTTATTTGTCATTGTCCAACGGATAGAACTGTTTTGATTTTTTATTAATTTTACACCTTCAAATTTATCTCTGAGATAGAGGTAATCACTTCATTTAAGGGTTAATGGATAAAAAACAAATACTGAATGCAGTTAAGCTGCTTTTGAAAATAACCTTCTCGGCACTTGCCATCTGGTATGTACTTTCAAAACTCGACTTGTCAATAATAGGAAATGCAATCCTTGATGCCAACTATTGGTATCTGGCTTGCGCACTGTTGGTTTATGCCCTTTCGCAGGTGGTGAGTTCCTTCAGGCTGAAGTCGATGTTTAGGGCTATGGATTTGAATATAAGCAATATAGTCAATATCAGACTTTACTGGCTTGGTATGTTCTATAACTTTTTTCTTCCGGGTGGAGTAGGAGGCGATGGCTATAAGATCTATTTTATCAACAAATATTTCAAGATTCCGGTTAAAAGCCTGCTGGCAACTGTGTTTGCCGACCGTCTTAGTGGCCTGTCGGTTATATGTGTATATCTGCTTGGTTTAGTCTATTTTATCGATTATTCGTTTCCTTACCAGGGGTATCTGTTTCTGCTTATTCCTGTGGTGAGCGGTTGCTATTACCTGTTTCTCTATATTTTTGGCCGCCGGCTTACTGCCGCATTTTGGCAGGTTAGCGGCTACTCGCTGCTGGTGCAGGGCATGCAGATGCTGGTTGCAATTTTTATTCTTATGTCGATGAATGCCGTTACTGCCGACCAGTCGCACGATTACCTCTTTCTGTTTCTGCTTAGCAGCATTGCCTCGGCAGTGCCCATAACACTTGGTGGCATTGGTGCCCGCGAGATGACTTTTGTTGTAGGCTCGCAAATGCTCGGTACCAACCAGGAACATGCAGTGGCATTGAGCCTGCTTTTTTATATCGTTTCGTTGCTTAGCTCTGTCCCGGGCCTTATTTATGTGGTTAAGCCAAAGCCTATTGTCGATGGTTGCCCCGATGAACATTCGGAATCGTAATGCGTTGTTTTCTTTTGTTGATAAAGTGCTGTTTGGCACTTTCTTTTTTTTTGTTATTTTTGAATTGTAATAAATTGATTTATGGAGGTTAACGACCAGGAGTGGAACGAACTGTTGCTCCGTTTGAGCAAGCATTTTAAGGTTACTGCCAATTACGAATTTGTGCTTTTTGTGGTAGGCGTGAATGAGTTGGGACATGGATTCCGCAATTACACCAAAGACGAAAAGATGGATCTGATGAGCCTTGGAAGCTGCGTCTTGCTCAGCCACAGGGGATTGCTCCAAAAGAGTGAAGCCGACGATAACGGTTGGCCCGTTTTTGTGCCGGTGAATGGCAGCTTGTCGGCAAACCATACGAGTGAGGCTTTTCTGAAATCGGCAATGATAGATTACTTTAAAAATATATGAAATTATGAAGCATGTTTTTACAACTATCCTTTTGGCTCTTCTGTTGTTGCCAGCGTGCAAGGGTAAAAAAAACAATGAGTTGGTTGTTGTTTCAACACCTTATGGTGAGATGACCATCAAGCTTTACGATAAAACACTACAACACAGCAGCAATTTTAAAAAGCTCGCATCCGAAGGTTATTTCGACTCGTTGCTTTTTCATCGTGTAATCCGTGATTTTATGATTCAGGGCGGAGACCCCAATTCGCGAAATGCCGCTCCGGGTGTTGCTCTTGGCGAAGGAGACCCGGGATATACCATTGAAGCAGAGATTATGTTTCCGCAATACTTCCACAAAAAAGGTGTGCTGGCTGCCGCACGCACCGCCGACCAGGTTAATCCTGAAAGACGTTCAAGTGGTTCGCAGTTTTATATTGTTCAGGGTAAGGTGTTTACCGATGATGAGCTTGATGCTGTAGAAGGCCGCATCAACAACAATACAAAGCAACAGCTTTTCTACAAGGTGCTCGAGCAGTTTAAAGATTCGCTAACCATTTATCAGAAGCAGGGCGATGCGGGCAAGCTCTCGGCACTTCAGGCACGCATTCTCGAAATGGTGGAGAGGCAGAGTGCCGAAAAGAGCCCATTCCATTTCCCCGACTCAATTCGTCAGGTGTATAAAACCACAGGTGGAACTCCATTCCTAGATAATAACTATACTGTTTTTGGTGAGGTGGTTGATGGCCTGAATATTATCGATAGTATAGCTGCTGTTGCAACCGACGAGCGTGACAGACCTCTGAAGGATGTTAAGATGGCAGTTCGATTGAAGAATAAATAGTTGAAGTATAATTTGTTAGATTATTGTTGCAATGGTGCGGGTATTCTTGGTGGTTTCTTTTTTTATCTCTTTCATGGTGGCCAGGGCTCAGTCTTTTCAGGTTCTTATTAGGACTGAGTATGGTAATATGAGGATTATGCTCTATGATGATACCCCAAAGCATCGCGATGAGTTTCTGAAATTGGTAAACGGAAAACATTTTGACGGCACACTGTTTTACAGGTCGGTTAAGAATTTTGTAATTCAGGGCGGGTCGTCCGATTCGCGCAATGCACCTGCCGGTAAGCACATTGGTTATGGCGACGAGGCTGTGAATATCGATTCTGAATTTTCGAAAGGGCGTTTTCATAAGAAAGGTGCTGTATGTGCACCCCGACAGCCCGAAAAAATGAACTTCTTCAAACTTTCGGATATTTCGCAGTTCTATATCGTTAAAGGGCGGGTGTGCTCTGCCGAAGAGTTGGATAAGCTTGAACTTGTGCATAATAACCCCATCAAACGCGAAATCAGAAATACTTACTATCTGCCTTATAAAGAGGAACTTGATAGGTTGAAGAGTGAGAATCCGCAGAAATACAACCAGATGGCTAAGGAGATTAAAGAGAATATGGATTTGCAGTACCGTATTGCCAATCCGCTCGAATACTCCGAAGAGCAAAGGAGGGTTTACACTACAATTGGTGGTACACCCGAACTCGATAATGAATATACTGTATTTGGCGAAGTTGTGGAGGGCTTAAATGTTATTGATAAAATTGCCGCTATCCCTGTTGACGCCAACGATCGTCCGGTTAAGGATGTTAAGATGACTTTAACAATAATCAGCCCAAAATGATGCGCAATGTTTTAGTTGTTGCAGTGGCACTGACACTCCTGGCGGGTTGCAGGCCTCAGGTGAAACAGCGTAGTGCCGGCTCTGCCATTGATTACTATGGACAGAATGCATCGGCAATTGTTACTATCCGGACGTTCGACCATTTCAACCAGAAAAAAGATGATGGTTATGGCTTCTATGTTGCGCCCGATCTGATTGTTACCACTCTCGACTGGGTGCAGGGTGCTTTCAAAGCCAAAGTTGCACCAATGGATGGCCGTAGCTTTGAGAATATAACCGGTTACACTTCATTCGATCTTAAAAACAATCTTTTGCTGCTTCACACCGGTAAACGAAGTAAATCGTTTATTAAGGTTGGTGCATCGGCAGTGCCCGACACGGCCTATTCACTTTTTAAGGTCGATGGTAAGCTGATGGCAGTTAAATCGGCAGTGACCGACTCTGCTGCCAGGTTACTGCTGAAAGGTGGTTTCGATGCCGGCAAACCTCTCTTTGCGCCAAACCATTCGCTGGCAGGAGTGGTGCAGAAAAATTCTTCTTCTATATCGCTCACTCCAGCCGATTCTGTTGCTTCGCTGCTTGCCAGGCGCAGTGGTACTGTTACTTCGCTTTACGACCTAAGGCTTATCTCAGGCAAGGTTTATCCATCCTACAAAACTTTTTCGGGTTTCGACATCATCACCGATATGGGGACCATCCGCATCAGGCTGAGTAACCAGCTTCCCGAATATCGCGATAATTTTATCCGGTTGGTTTGCGACCAGTTCTACGACAGTTTGTTGGTGCACCGTGTTCTGAAGAATTTTCTGATTCAGACTGGGGCTGCCGACAGCAAATTTGCCGGGCGCGACGATGTGGTGGGATGGCAGGGACCGGGCTATACCCTGCCTATGAAAGTAAACAGCGGTCTCTATCACAAACGTGGTGCAGTGGCTGCATCGAAACTGCCACCGGAGCGTAACCCGAAAAACCGTAGCGACGGATCGCAGTTCTATATCGTCTCGGGCCGTATCTTTACCAGCGATGAGCTAAACGACCTTGAGAGGGAGAAAGGCATTAAGTTTACTACCGAGCAGCGAAATGTTTATACTACTGTTGGTGGTGCGCCCTACCTCGATGGCGATTATACTGTATTTGCCGAGGTGGTAAGTGGAATGGATGTGGTTGACCGGATTTCGGCAGTTGATGTTTACAATGTTGACAGGCCGGTAAAGGATATCAGAATAAGGAAGATTGTGCCGGTAAAGGTGAAATAATTCCTTTTTGAATAGTATAAAGTGAAGTCTGAAGCCAGCACAATTTGGCGTCAGACTTTTTTTATTTTTATGAAACCACTGTTTTTTTTCTTTTTTTGATGGTAATTCCTGTTTTTACAAAACAATCGGGCTGTTAAAATGTATATATTAGTAATAATTATCTAAGTATGGTGGACTTGTTTTATTGTTAGATAGTTTTTAGGTTGATATACCTTCCTTTTAAATTATTAATTGGGGAATAGACATTTTTTAATTCTTTCTTACGGCTTATGATAAAGTGGATTGGTTCAGTAATTAATTTTTATGCCTAAGGCTTTGCCGGATTGTCATCATGGGCTAAGACTCTGTGGATTATTATTTTAGTTAAACTGTTTGTGATGTTTTTCATCCTAAAGATGTTTTTCTTTCGCGATACTCTTAAAAACAGGTTTGATAACGATAAGCAACGGAGTGAATATGTAATTGATCAAATAACCAAATAAACCCGGAATAAGATGCTTGAATTTTTTGATTTTGAATTGGTTAACTGGTCGCGTGGACAATTTGCCCTCACGGCCATGTTTCACTGGCTTTTTGTACCGCTCACCCTGGGCCTTGGCTTTATGCTGGCTTTTATGGAGACTATTTACTACCGTACCCGCGACGAAGAGTGGAAAAGGATTACCAAATTTTGGATGAAGTTGTTTGGAATCAACTTTGCCATTGGCGTGGCTACCGGTATTATTCTCGAGTTTGAGTTTGGCACCAACTGGTCCAACTACTCGTGGTTTGTGGGCGACATATTTGGTGCGCCTTTGGCAATAGAGGGTATTATGGCTTTCTTTATGGAGAGTACTTTTATTGCCGTTATGTTCTTTGGATGGAACAAAGTCACTCCTAAGTTTCACCTCGTCTCCACATGGCTAACTGCCATTGGTGCCAACCTCTCGGCGTTGTGGATTCTGGTTGCCAACGGCTGGATGCAGAATCCGGTAGGAATGAAGTTCAACCCCGACACTGCGCGCAATGAGATGGAGTCGTTCTGGGACGTACTCTTTTCACAAACTGCGGTAAGCAAATTTTTGCACACTACCACATCAAGTTTTGTGGTTGCAGCCATTTTTGTTGTTGGCATCAGTTGCTGGTTTCTTTTGAAAAAACGTCATGTTCTGCTTGCACGCCGTAGCATTATCATTGCCTCTGTGTTTGGCGTTGTGTCGAGCATCATGATTATTCTCACCGGCGATATTTCGGCGCGCGAGATTTCAAAAACCCAGCCCATGAAGTTTGCTGCCATGGAGGCGCTCTACGAAGGTAAGGAGCAGGCTCCGCTTATCGCATTCGGAATACTTGCCGATGCCCAGACCGACCCAATGACAAAGGATTCAAAACCTGATTTTTTGTTTAAGATTGAGTTCCCCTATGCGCTGTCGTTTCTGGCCCATCAGGATATCAATGCCTATGTGCCCGGAGTGAAGGATTTGGTTCTTGGTAATGGTGAGCGGGGCATTTTGTCGTATCCCGAAAAGATTGTTCGAGGCCACGAGGCACAGACAACCCTTCGCCAGCTTAAGCAGGCACAAAAAGAGGGTAACGACTCGCTTTATAATATCCTAAGAGCCAGGTTTGAAGATAAAGAGTGGATAGAATCCAATTTCAGATATTTCGGTTACGGAAGCTTCTACTCCGAAAACCCTGAACAACTTGAGAAAAACGCATTTTCAATAATACCAAATATACCAATTACGTTTTATGCTTTCCATATTATGGTTATTCTTGGTGTCTATTTTCTTGGTCTCTTTGTGCTGTTGCTGTGGTTGGAGTACAAAAACCGTCTTGTGACTGCGCGCTGGCTGCTGTATGTGGGTCTGTGGACTATTCCGCTTTCGTATATAGCCACCCAGACCGGCTGGTTGGTTGCCGAAATGGGACGTCAGCCGTGGGTTATCCAGGATCTTATGACAACATTCACTGCCGTTAGCCAAATAGACAGCAGCTCGGTGAAAATCACCTTCTGGCTCTTTGCAATTACGTTTGTAGGCCTGGCAATAGCCGAAGCAGGCATAATGGTTAAGCAGATTAAAAACGGACCTAACGAAGGAGGAAAATAATTATGACAGAGACAATAACACACCTTGCACTGCAACAATACTGGTGGTTTTTAATTTCGCTGCTTGGAGCACTACTTGTGTTTCTGATGTTTGTGCAGGGCGGTCAGACATTGATATATCGTATCGGAAAAAGCGAAATAGAACGCACAATGCTCATCAACTCGCTGGGACGGAAATGGGAGTTTACCTTCACCACGCTCGTCACCTTTGGCGGTGCCTTTTTTGCATCGTTCCCGCTATTTTACAGCACAAGTTTTGGCGGAGCTTACTGGGTATGGATGATTATTTTGTTTGCCTTTATCGTTCAGGCTGTTGCTTATGAGTTCAGGTCGAAACCCAACAATTTCTTTGGAGCGAAAACTTATGAGACGTTCCTCATTATCAATGGTTTTGTGGGAACCATCTTCCTTGGTACCGCAGTGGCTACTTTCTTTAGCGGCTCTCAGTTTAGTGTCAACGAATTTAACCAGTCGAAATGGATGGTATCGTCGCATGGCCTTGAGGCTGTGCTCAATCCGTTTAATGTGATACTTGGTCTGGCTCTGTTCTTCCTGGCACGTGTACTTGGACTGCTCTACTTCAAAAACAGTATAAGCGATGAGGCTATTCATAAGAATATTCAGAAGTCATTGTTGTATAATGCGTTGCCTTTTGTTGTGCTGTTTGTGACTTTTGTTGTCTGGCTGTTGGTTCGCAATGGTTATGCTGTTGATTCTGCAACGGGCGAGGTAAGTTTGGTTCAGTATAAGTACTTCCACAACCTCATTGAGATGCCTGTGGTTCTTATTCTGTTTCTGGCCGGCGTGTTGCTTGTGCTTGGCGGCATTGCTATTACGCTTATTAACAGTCATTTCCAGCGTGGCATCTGGCTTTCGGGTGGAGGAACAATCCTTGCAGTGCTTTCGCTCTTCCTTATTGCAGGTTACAACAATACGGCATTCTATCCGTCGTCCTACGATTTGCAGAGCTCCCTCACAATTGTCAATGCTTCGTCGAGTCACTTTACACTCAAGGCAATGAGCTATGTATCGCTGATGATTCCTTTTGTGATTGCTTATATTATTGTGGCCTGGAGAGCCATCAACAAAAGTAATATCAACCGCGATGAGGTTTCGTCGGGCGAAACACATATGTATTAATCATTAAACATCTTGTTATGAAATATATAGAATCTATAATGTGGCTTGTTTCCTTTCCGGCAGCCATTGTTGTGAGTTATTACCTTGTGGTGTTTTTTCTGAAAAAATTTGATAAGTACAATTCCGAAGAGACTCAGGGTTAAGTAGTTACTTTGATTATTAAGGCTCTGATGGTAATCTGTTACCATCAGAGCCTTTGTCTTTTCTTTTATATTTTTTGCCGGTTCGATTATCTGTTTTTTATTATGAATATTTGGTATTTTTGTAGTCCAAATATTAATTGAAAAACTATGGAATCAAATTCAAAAAACATTGCTCTTGTTAGTTATATTACGCTTATTGGATGGGTTATAGCATTGATAATGAGAAATTCGTCCAATGATAACAGCTCGTTTGTGGTTTTCCACATGCGTCAGTCTTTCGGGCTTGGGGTGTTGAGCTTTGCGGTCTCTTCGTTGTTTTCTATTCTTCACATTTGGACCTTGAGCCAGATTTTGGGTTTGGCATTCTTCATCCTAATGATTGTAGGAATCCTAAATGCCAATGGGGGTAAAGAGGTTCCGCTTCCGCTGATTGGTGACTTTATTAACGAGAAGTTTACCTTTATCAAGTAAGATTAACGGAGAAAGGAAAAAAAGGCCGGCTTAGCAATTATTGCTTTGTCCGGCCTTTATTTTTGCTGATGAGGTGGTTACACTGCTTCGCCTCCAAACTCCATCAAATATGCTTTGATGAAATCGTCAATCTTGCCATCCATAACCGCTTGTACGTTGGATGTTTGATAGTCGGTGCGATGGTCTTTCACCCTGCGGTCGTCAAATACGTAACTTCTGATTTGAGATCCCCACTCAATTTTTTTCTTGCCTGCCTCTACTTGCGCCTGGGCTTCACGACGTTTGTTAAGCTCAATTTCGTAAAGCTGCGATCTAAGTAGTCGCATAGCATTGTCTTTGTTGCCAAATTGCGAACGGCTTTCGGTGTTTTCGATAACAATACCTGTTGGGGCGTGTCTTAATCGTACGCCTGTCTCCACCTTGTTCACGTTCTGTCCGCCTGCACCACTGGATCGGAAGGTCTCCCATGTGATGTCGGCGGGGTTGATTTCGATTTCGATGGTGTCGTCAACCAATGGAATAACGAATACCGACGAAAACGATGTCATCCGTTTACCCTGAGCATTGTAGGGCGATACCCTAACCAAGCGATGAACGCCGTTTTCGCTTTTTAGATAGCCGTAAGCCATGTCGCCTTCCACCTGTATGGTTGCAGTCTTTATACCTGCCTCTTCGCCATCCTGATAGTTGGTTACCTCCACTTTGTACCCTCTGTTTTCGCACCAGCGCAGATACATGCGGTATAGCATCGAGGCCCAGTCCTGACTCTCGGTGCCTCCTGCGCCTGACACAATCTTGATTACAGCACCAAGTTTGTCCTCTTCGCGGCGTAGCATGTTGGCCAGTTCCAGGTCTTCGATAAGGCTCACTGCTGTTGCGTAAGCAGCGTCAACTTCCTCTTCGGTGGTTATCTCCTCCTTCATGAAGTCGAAAGCAAGCTGAAGTTCTCCAACAGCCTCTTTCACCTTGTTGTAGCCTTCAATCCACTTTTTATTCTCTTTGACTTTTTTCATGTGAGCCTCGGCTGCCTTGGCGTCATCCCAGAATCCTGGTGCCTGGGCTCTCATTTCGTCTTCTTCTACTTCAATTGTCCGTCGATCGACGTCAAAGATACCTCCTCAACGCAAGCTCGCGTCCGCTAAGATCTTTTATTTGATCTTGTGTTACCATGATGTTATGTTTTTAGTGGTGCAAAGATAGATAAATCGATGCAAAAAGTGGGTGTTGCTGCTCTTTTATTTATAATCCGCGGCTGTGGAACTCTATTCCAATAAGTGTGATGTCGTCGAAAACCGACTCTTTATAATCCATTCGCCCCATGTGTGACTGTATTTCGGCGATGGTCTCTTTTATCGGTGTGGGTTTTTTTATTATCTCTACTATTTCGTCCATATTACTGTCGATCTCTTTGCCATTGTCAAGCTCAATTAGCCCGTCGGTGAAGGCAAGCAGTTTCGAACCTGGCGATATATATGCCACGCCGGTCTCTATCGTGGGTATGGTGTCGAGCATTCCCAAACCTATGCACCCTTTCTCTAACTGTACGATGGTCTGTTTGTTGGCATCGTAAATAATTGGAGGAAGATGGCCGGAGTTGATATATTCCAACCGGCCTGTTATCTGGTTGTAACGGCCCACAAAGAAGGTGATGAATTTCTCGTTTTTGGCACTTTCGTTAACCCGTTTGTTGAGCTGTCGTACCAGTTTTTTCAGACTGATGCGTGAGTTGAAAAGCGACCTCACCACAGCCTGGAAGTTCGACATCAGCATGGCGGCCGACAACCCTTTGCCCGACACGTCGGCAATGCAAAAGCCTATGGAGTAGCGCGATAGCTGCATGGCGTCGAAGTAGTCGCCGCCAATGCCCAACTGTGGCTGGTAGAATGATGCAATGCTGAACCGTTTGCTTTTGGGCAGTGAGTCGGCTCGGGGTATCAGCCCGCTCTGAATGCGCGATGCCTGCTCCATCTCATTTCTGATGGTTTGTTGCTCCATCAGCACCTTTTGCATCCTTTTGTTTTCGATATAAACTATGATGAGGTTTGATATTATCTGTATCAGTTTCAGATGTTTAATGGTGGGACTTATACCTTCAAGATCTTCTTCGATATCGCCAATAAGCACAAACCCTATCACTTTAAATTTGTGGTAGAGCGGAATAACGGCATCAAACCCCTTCAGTTGGGGAGGATGGTTAAATGTGATGCTCTCCAATTTTTTGTATATCAGGAGGTCGCGTTCTACGTTTATGCGTGACGTCTCTTCGGAGGTGACCCCGCTGGCCAGCAGGTTTTCCCAGCCTCGCAAGCCAAGGGTGTAAACCAGTATCTTTCCTACCTCCAGCTCCTCTTTCAATATTATTTCAAATTCGCCAATCAACTCATCCACCGAATGCTCTTCATTGATGGTCTGGGCAATATCAAGAATGATATTTAAGCGCTCTTTATAGAGCCTAAGCCTTTTCTTTTGATTATGGTTGATCATTGCTTATTTGTAAGATATTTAAAGGTAGTAATATTTTGAAAAATAAAAAAACCTGTGTGATTTTATCATACAGGTTTTATTAATTTATAACGATTATTAGTTGGCTGGCGATAAAACAGTTGCCGGCACGGTAATATTACTCTTTTACCCTTTCAACGTATGAGTTGTCGCGTGTGTCAACCTTTATTCTGTCGCCGGTATTTACGAATAGCGGAACCATGATGGTAGCACCTGTTTCAATGGTGGCATGCTTCAGCGAGTTGGTTGATGATGTGTCGCCTCTCACGCCAGGCTCGGTGTAGGTTATCTCGAAATTGATGAATGGTGGGAGGTTCATCAGTAGTGGCGTTTCAGTCTCGGCATGGAACACAATCTCTACCTCCTGACCCTCCTTCAGAAGACCTTCATTGTCAATCATCTGCTCCGAAAGCTGAATCTGTTCAAAAGTTTCGTTGTTCATAAAGTGGTAACCCATGTCGTCCTTGTAGAGGAACTGGTGCGGACGTCGTTCAATACGTGCCTCTTCAACCTTTACTCCTGAGCTGAATGTATTCTCAAGCACCTTGCCGGTGGCTACGTTCTTTAGTTTTGTGCGTACAAATGCAGGACCTTTGCCTGGTTTAACATGTTGAAACTGAATGATGAAGCAGAGCTGGCCGTTGAACTCTATACACATGCCGTTTCTAAAATCAGCTGTTGTTGCCATAAATATTTTGTTATTTTAATCGATTTGTTTTGAGGATGCAAAAATAATGCAAATTGGTATAATATAAAACTTTAACCGTTACAATGTTTGATTTTTTTCGATTCAAAACCATTTTTGCATGCCTCGTTTCATAATTTGATGCTGCTAAACGGGTATTTCAATCCTCTAAACTCGGTTAGTTCACACACAAAGGAGCCTACCACTAAGTTGAATCTTATTTTCATTGGTACACGGTTGTTGTCGCGGCTAATCCACACCTGCATGTCGTCTTCGGTCTTGAAGGTGCGTCCTACTTCGGTTATTGGTGAAAACATATAGCATTGTATTTTGCCAAAACGTGTGGATATGGTTTCGATGCCACGATAGCGGATACGAAGAGGGTAAACCTTGCCTGCAAAAAATGTCACAAGCTCAATTATCTCGCCATCTTTAAGCTGGTCGTTGAATATATGGCTTCGGGCAAAGTAGAATGCAGACACCACATCGAGTGCTTTGGACGGAATCTTATGCATCCCGCTTTTGGTTGTATATACCACCGATGAGTCGCGATCGTAGGTTATCTCGTCGTAATAGCGGTAACGACCCTCTTTGATGTTGCGGATGGCCTTTACGGGAAGGTCGGTTTTGACGTCCATGTAACTCTCATAAACGTCGCGCACCTTGAAAATTGCATCGGCAATACCCGTTGTTACCCCTTTTACGATTACATGATCTACCTTTTGCTTGTTGATTACCGTATCTTTAATGGAAAAGTGGCCTGCACCGCCATGTATGAAACCATAACGAACCGTGTAGGTCAGCTCTTCGCCTGCCTGGTAGGCTTTGTGCTTGGTCATCACTACTCTGTCCTTCAGTTGACCCATTGCACCAATCGAAAGGGCAAGCATTATTGTTGTGATAACGTGTCGTAGCATATCGTCTGTTTTGATGATTATTACAGTACTTTGTTCCTGGGTTGTGTCACCACAAAATCCTTCAGATAATATGGTTCGAAGTAGGCCACATCCTCAAATCTCTCTCTCTGGAAGGCATGAAACGCCAGCCGGTCCATCTTTGATGCCAAAGGATGAATTCCCCTGATGAATACGGCATTCGGATGGGTAATTGTGTCGATGCACTTATCGCTGCCGTTGCCGATAAAGTATATTTTGCCTTTGTCCAACTGTGCGGCAAACGATGTG
>JBDHYT010000014.1:0-16406 GCA_039811485.1 Marinilabiliaceae bacterium
TAACATCAGTCGATCGCGACGACCTTAAAGACGGAGGTGCTTCTGTCTGGGCTGAAACAATCCGAAAGGTTAAGGACGTGAACCCCCGTGTTACTATGGAGGTGCTGATTCCCGACTTCAACGGCAATGGAGATCTGATTCAGGTTGTGATGGATGCCGCACCGGAAGTTATTTCGCACAATATGGAGACAGTGCGACGACTGACCCCGAAAATCAGGAGTAAAGCAAAATACGACACAAGTCTGCTGACACTCAGATATATAGCCGATGGCGGCCTGGTAGCCAAATCGGGAATAATGCTTGGGTTGGGCGAGGAGGAGGATGAAGTGCTTGAAACAATGAGGGATGTGCGTGCAGCAGGCGTGAAAGTGCTTACCATAGGTCAATATCTCCAGCCCACCATTGCCCACTGGCCTGTGCATGAATACGTAACTCCGGACCAGTTTAAAAAATACGAAGTTGCCGGACTTGAGATGGGATTCGACTTTGTGGAGAGTGGGCCGCTGGTTAGGTCGTCCTATCATGCCGAACGACATATCAATCTTGGAAAAACCCGGGTGCTATGACAACAGTTATCTTTGAAGATTTGGGCGTAGCCGAATACAAGAAAGTGTGGGATTACCAGGAGCAACTATTCTCTGAAATGATTACGGCAAAACAGAATCCCGACAGGAAACCCGTTGACAGCCACCTGCTTTTTGTGGAGCATCCCCATGTATATACCCTCGGTAAAAGTGGGCATGAAAATAATTTGCTCATCAATGATGCATTCCTTCAACGTATAGGAGCCACCTATTTTAAGAGCAACCGTGGAGGCGATATAACCTACCACGGTCCTGGACAGATTGTGGGCTATCCTATTTTCGACCTTGAAGCGATGTCGATGCAGATAAAAACATATATACACCTTTTGGAGCAGTCAATCATCGATGCGCTTGATGAACTTGGCCTCAAATCGTCGCGTTTAGACGGTGCAACAGGAGTGTGGCTTGATGCCGAATCCAAGACGGCACGAAAGATATGTGCCATCGGTGTGAAGGCCAGCCGTCATGTTACCATGCATGGTTTTGCCCTAAATGTGAACACCGATTTATCCTATTTCAACCATATCAATCCATGTGGTTTTGTCGATAAAGGAGTAACGTCGATTGAGAAGGAGCTGGGAGAAAGACAGGATTTTGAAAAGGTAAAGGTAATAGTGAAAAAACATATCGGCAAGGTGTTTGACTTTGAGCCTATTGGCCTTCCATTGGAGTAAATTTTATAACGAATTGCTAAAGATTTAACATTAGAAGAGATTAAATGAGTAACTTTGGTTGATGGAAAAAAGGTGGAACATAAAAGCAGAGGGTGACTCTCACACAATAGAAGAACTGTCTCAATCGTTGAATATCAGTGCTGTACTTGCAAGGTTGCTTGTTCAGCGCGGGGTTAGTACATTCGAGGAGGCACGTGCCTTTTTTCGTCCCAAACTGACCGATCTTCACAATCCGTATCTGATGAAAGATATGGACAAAGCTGTGGAGCGCATCGATAGAGCCTTTGTAAACAACGAGAAAATACTTATATACGGTGATTATGATGTGGACGGAACCACATCGGTGGCTTTGGTTTATTCGTTTTTGGGCCGCTTCTACGATAATCTCGATTTCTATATACCAAACCGTTACGACGAAGGTTACGGAGTATCGATAAAAGGGATAGACTACGCTGCACAGACAGGCTGTTCGCTTGTTATTGCCCTCGACTGCGGAATAAAGGCGGTGGAGAAGGTAGCTTATGCCAAAAGCAAGGGTGTCGATTTTATTATTTGCGACCACCATACACCAGGTGACACACTTCCCGATGCCGTGGCCTGTCTCGACCCAAAGCGCGGTGACTGCACATATCCCGACCCAAACCTTTCGGGATGCGGGGTGGGATTTAAGCTTATGCAGGCATTTTGTCGTTTCCGCGACTATAAAGAGTCTGTTCTGATGGATTATGTCGATTTGGTTGTGGTGAGCATTGCCTCCGACATAGTGCCTATCACCGGCGAAAACAGGGTGCTTGCCCACTTTGGCCTGAAGAAGCTTAATGAGAATCCATCAATGGGGCTTCGCTCGATAATAAAAGTGTCGGGTCTGGAGGGTAAAGAGATGACAATTAGTGATATAGTGTTTAAAATTGGACCCCGTATAAATGCTGCCGGACGCATAGATACCGGGCGCGATGCCGTGGCTTTGCTCATTAACCTCGACGAAGAGAGCGCAGGTACAATGAGTAACGACATCAATGCCTCAAACGAAACGCGTAAAGACCTCGACAGAAACATCACTCAGGAGGCTCTTGAGATTATTAACTCCGACGAAGCACTGCTCAAAAAGTTCTCGACAGTGCTGTTCCGCCCCGAATGGCATAAAGGCGTGATTGGAATTGTGGCTTCGCGACTCACCGAAACATTCTATCGTCCCACCATCATACTCACCGAGTCGAAAGGATTTGCAACCGGAAGTGCCCGTTCGGTTGAAGGGTTTGATCTCTATCGCGCCATCGAGTCGTGCTCCGATTTGCTCGAGAATTTTGGCGGGCACATGTATGCAGCCGGCCTCACCATGAAGATTGAGAATGTTCCCGTATTCACGCAGAGGTTCGAAAAGTATGTGATTGAGAATATACTGCCGGAGCAAATGGTGCCGCAGATTGAGATCGATTCAAATCTTCATCTTACCGAAATCACACCCAAGTTTTTCCGTATCCTGAAGCAGTTTCAACCCTTCGGACCCGGAAATATGAAGCCGGTATTCAAGACATCCAATGTGTTTGATTATGGTACATCCAAGGCTGTGGGACGCGACAAAGACCACCTGAAATTAGAACTCATCGAAGAGCATTCGGCAGCCATCAAGCAAGGCGTGGCCTTTGGAATGGGCGATAAGATAGATAGCATAAAGTCGGGCACGCCGTTTGATATTTGCTATACTGTGGAAGAGAATATCTACAATGGCAATGTATCGCTGCAACTTATGGTGAAAGATATACATTTCGATTAGTGTAACTGCCTGAATATAATTATTATAACACCGTTTTTTATAATGCGTGTTTGATATTGTTATTTTAATTACATTTGCTTATAATCATTTAATAACTAACAATATGAGTGAACGCAAACAATTTGTGGCAACCGACGAGGCCAAAGGACAGGCAAAACAACTGCGTCTGTTTGCTATTCTGGCATGGATAATTGCCATTGGTGGTGAAGTGTATTCCATCCTTAAACTTATTAACGACCAGATGCTAACGTGGCTTATTGTAGCTATCGTTGTTATTCTGGCACTATCTATCACAGGTTCGTTGTTGTGGAAGAAGGCCAACCGCCTCGATCCCGCATCAGAAAAAGATAAATTCAGATTCTTTGTTCAGAACCAACTTGGTGCGCTTATTGCAGCCATTGCATTTCTGCCGTTGATCATTTTAATCCTCACCAACAAGAATATCAGTGGTAAAACCAAAGGTATCGCAGGTGGAGTGGCTGTTGTTGCATTTCTGATTGCAGGCATAACAGGTGTTGATTTCAATCCGCCGTCGGTTGAGAAATATACCGAGCAGATAAATGCACAAACCGATGTTATAAAAAGTTTGAACAACGGTTTAGATCTTGTGTATTGGACCAGTCAGGGCAATAAATATCACCTGTTTGATGATTGTCAGCACATACGTGGTCGTGAGCAACATAGTGGTAGTGTGGCTGAAGCCTGGAAAGAGCGCAAGATTGGTGACTCAGAACTTTGCCTCACATGTAAGAAAAAGGCCGAAAAGAACCAGGGAATTTCCATCCCTTCCGCCGGCGACGATAACGAATCATCGGAAGAAACCACAACTGAATAATCAAAAGTTGAACTAAAAGAGCAACGGCATCCTCAATGTTGAAGATGCCGTTGTTTTTTTTTATTGACTGATTTTAAAGTATGTCATTAACTCTTTTAGATGTTCTGCCTGAACGGCCAGTTCCTCCGAGCCACCAGCCAGCTCCGATGCAGCCTCTGCATTTTGCTGTGTTATGCGGTTTAGTTCTTGAAGTGCATTGTTGACCTGCATTACTCCATTTTTCTCCTCGGCTGTGGCTGCCGAAATCTCCATTACCATTGCTGAAGACTTGTCGAAATCGCCAATTACCTCGGTTAGTTGTATTGCTGCCTGCTCGGTTATGTTCAGACTGTTACTTGCAAGGTCTATAATCTGGTCTGCTGCTAAACGTGAATTTTCAGCGAGTTTTCGTACTTCGGCTGCTACCACTGCAAATCCGCGTCCATACTCACCTGCACGTGCAGCCTCTACGGCAGCATTTAGGGCCAGTATATTGGTTTGCATTGCAATGTCGTTGATAATTTTAATTTTGTCGTTGATTTGGCGGATAGCCGCTACGCTCTCTACCGACTGCTCTTCCACCTTATGTATGGCTGCTGATATGCGGTTGGAGATTTCACTTGCCCTCATAGTGTTTTCTGCATTCTGATTGATAGTGGAGGCTATCTCTTCCATGGTAGATGATATCTGCTCCACGCCCGATGCTTGTTCGCTGGAGCCTTCCGACATCTGCTGTGATGTTACATTGGTTTGCTCGCTGGCCTGAAGCATATTATCTGCTCCTATTGCCACACTTGATATTACTTCTGTAAGTTTATTTCGCATAAGAATCAATGCCTGTGCAATCTGCCCCGATTCGTCGTTGCCTTTGCTATACTCCACCGGCATTTCATTTCTAAAATCACCCGCAGCATATTCTGTTACAAGCTCAATACTCTTTTTAAGTGGTTTGAGAATTTTTCGTACCACTATGATTACTGTAATAATGGATATCACGCCTATCAGAAGAAATGCTAACATCATCTTTATTCCAATGACTCTAACCTGAGTCTTATATTTCATTAATGGGATATAGGTGATAACTGTCATGTTAAGGAAGTCGCTATTTGTGTAGGATGCAATATATTGTGTGCCCTCAAAAGTGAAATAGCCTATTCCATTCGTGCCGTTTTGACACTGTTCCCAGAAAGTTTTCAAATCACCCTCTTGTTCATTGAGGTTCAAGGTTAGCACCTCCTCTTTTACCATTGATGCTACTACCAACCCGACCTTGTTTACTATAATTGTTTTGGCTTCGTTTGCCTCGTCGTCTTTAACTATTTCTGATGCCACACTGTTGAGGTCTAACGAATGCTGAAAGAAGCCGATCATCTTACCATCACGCTGGTCGAAAATTGGTGCAGGAAGCTGTACCGCCGGACGGCCCGTTGATGGCGACATAACAGCTTCACCCACTTGTGGAAAGGGATTTTTGAAGGGCTCATTCGTTAAGTAATCTGTGCCATATTCAAATTGACTTCCTACTGATGCTCCGTCCAACGCATCAATTATTATTGTCGATAGACCATTGTCAAAGGTGCAGAACATTATATTTTCGTAAAGTCCCTGCGAGTTAATAAGTTCATTTTTCAGATCTTCGGAGATGCTTTTTCTTGCTTCAGGGTTAATCTTGCCTGTTTCTGCATACTCCTTATAAAAACGGCGTATAAAAGTCTCGTTTACTTTTGATGAGGTGAAAGCTACTTGTGATTTAAAGGCCATCTCGGCTTGGTTCTTCTTTTCGGCAACCGCCGAGTTGAGATAAACCATCAAATCATCTGTAATAAGTTTGGTGGTTGATGTGTTGCCTATTATTACAACTGCTGCGAGCAGGACTACCAGGCAAATAATGACAATGGTTAATACCTTGCGAAGAAGGCTTGACGATTTTTTCATAAAAATGGGTGCTACTTAAGTGTAAATTATATTATCAGTTGAAAATCAGTACTTAAGTTGTTTTCTTCTGATTCGTTTGCGCTATAAAAATAAATTCAATATCCTAACAGACCAAGAAAATTAGTATTATTTAATATTTTATAACGGTTATGCAATAAAGTCCTACGCATATTATGAGTAGGACTTTATTGCAAGAGAACTAAATTTAAGCTTATTGACTGATTTTAAAGTAGCTTGTCATCTCCTTTAACCGTTCAGCCTGTTCGGCCAGCTCCTGCGAGCTTCCTGCCAGTTCCTCCGAAGCTGCTGCATTCTGTTGGGTAACCCTATTGAGCTCCTGAAGTGCATTATTTACCTGTATCACTCCATTATTCTGTTCGGCTGTGGCAGCCGTAACTTCCTGAATCATCACATTCGACTGGGCAATATCTTCAATAACCTTGCTCAACTCTTCGGCAGTCTCCTCCGTGATATAGAGGCTGCTGCTGGCAAGGGCTATTATTTCGTCGGCAGCAATGCGCGAGTTCTCAGCAAGTTTGCGTACCTCGGCTGCAACCACGGCAAACCCGCGTCCATGTTCGCCTGCACGTGCCGACTCCACCGCAGCATTGAGTGCCAGAATGTTGGTTTGCATGGCAATGTCGTTGATTACCTTAATCTTATCATTGATCAGCCGTATTCCCCTGAGGCTCTCTTCCGACTTAAGATTTACATTGGTTATTGATGTTGCAATGCTTTGTGATATTTGGCTTGTGAGCTTTGTGTTCTCTGCATTATGCTGAATGTTGGCTGCAATCTCCTCCATTGTCGATGAAATCTCTTCAACGCCAGATGCCTGTTCGCTCGAGCCTTCCGACATCTGTTGCGATGTTGTGCTTGACTGTTCGCTGGCCGACGATACATTTTCCGCACCATGCATCACTCCCGAAATAACCTCTGTGAGTTTATTACGCATTGTTTGAAGAGCACGTGCCATATCGCCTATCTCATCCTTCAATGCCAGTGATTGTTTGTTTACTTCAACTGTCAGGTCGCCGGCGGCAAACTTCTCGGCAAGCTCTTTTGTGCGTTTGAATGAGCCGTTGAAGTAGTTGGTAATCAGAATCATGATGATGATGCCTGCTGCCAGGGCCAATATTGCTGTTGCTATAACAGTTATTATAGCACCACGCTTTGCGCTCTCTGCTACGTCCTTCAACCATGCCGACTCCTCGTCGAGTGAGGTTAGGATTACGGCTCCTTTTCTCCTCAGTTCACCCTGAATCTCAATGACCTGTGGTGCTACTTCGCAGTGTTGGTCAATATATGAGGAGAATTGTGTGGCCAGCTTGAATGTTGTACCCGATGTCTGCCTCTCAAGGGTGGCAATTGCTTTTTTCGATTCATTAAGCAGCGACAAGTTGTTGTAAACCTTTGAACGCAAAATATTTACCTGTGCCTGAATCGCCAGGTTCTGCTGAGTATTATTTAATTGCTGGTTATGGAGGTTATTTGCCACTACCTTCATAGATTCCATAAGATCGTTCTCACGATCGACCTTGACTTTTAATTTTTGAACCAATGCATGATAATCCTTTAGAGCATTTCTGAAATCTTCGTTTCGCTCTATTACACGCGCCAATACAGCTGTCTGCTGAATAGTATCAATCTTAGACTCAATCTTCTCCAATAGTGAGTCAGCCTTCAGAAAGTATGACGAGTCTCTTGTAAAGATGTAGATTTGAGTGTTTAACCTCGCATTAATAAACAGATTTCCTGCCTCGCCCGAGTGAATAACATTATTGGCCACTGAGCCATAATAGTCCAAACTTGTGGCACTTAGAAATGTAACCACCGATGTCAAAAATAGTAAAATCCCAAATCCCCAACCCAGTTTTGCCCGGGTTTTCAAATTCCGTAAGTTCATAAGTAATTTTTCTTTGTTATTATTGTTTTGCTGAAAAAGTCCAATTTTTTATAATCAGATGTTTTTCATATTGGGTGGGTATAAGCAATTGACTATCAGTCCCCCTGTTGATAGGCGGATTGGGTTCAAATACTATTTATTGTGGGTTTTTATTTCGGGTGCAATATTAGTTAGATTTTTCAAATTTAAGTCTAAAACAATATTAAATTTCACTAATCGAACGTTTTGTCAAAATCATTGATAGTTTTCTTATTTATTTTGTTAAAAAATACTTACTTGCTTTGATGTTTGGGTATCTATTATGAAAAAATTGTATGTTTACTGACTTTTGATAATATCTATTTTGCTTTTTTTGAGTAACTTACGAATTGAAAAAACTAACATCATGTCAATGTCATTTAGAAGAAACAGATGGTTTATTGCAGTGATGGCAACACTTGCCCACCTATGTCTTGGTACTGTTTATGCCTGGAGTTATTTTCAGAATCCGGTTTCCGAAACATTCGGCTGGAGCAACTCTGCTACGGCAGGTACTTTTAGTGTGGCCATATTTGTGCTTGGAATAACTGCAGCATGGGGAGGAAAGAATATTGAAAGAATTGGTGCCAGGAAAATGGCCGTTATTGGTTCGTTTCTTTATGCAGCTGGTTATATCATCTCATACTTTGCATTAAAGAGCCATTCTCTAACGTTGTTGTATTTAGGATATGGTGCTGTAGGCGGTATGGGACTCGGCTTGGTTTATGTGGCACCTGTTGCTACCGTGTCGGGCTGGTTTCCTGATAAACAGGGACTTGCTACCGGTATGGTTGTTATGGGTTTTGGTCTGGGAGCTTTTGTAATGTCAAAAATTGTAGCACCGCTATTTATGTCGATTACCAACAATAATCTGCCCAACACATTCTTATTCATTGGGTTACTTTTGCTTGTCACCCTTCCGTTCTTCAGTTCGTTTCTTGAAACTAAAGAGAAACCTGGTGCTAAAGCCGAATCTAACCTGGATGTGAAAATCTCGGCTCTTATCTTTAAGCCGTCATATTTACTTATATGGTTTATGTTTATGTTTAATATTGTGGCTGGAATGATTTTCCTCTCTTTTCAATCGCCTCTCTTTCAGGATATTTTGATGCTCATAGGCGAAACTGACAGGGTTGCCCTGGCTGCCTCGGGTGCTACGCTGATTGCTGTAAGTGCCGTGTTTAATGGTTTAGGTCGTTTTTTCTGGGGCGGCGTATCCGACAAACTTGGACGGGTTAATACATTTATCCTGCTGTTCCTGATTGAAATTGCTGTATTTATTACCTTGATTATCAGTAAAAACCCTGTTGTTTTCTTTGTCGGAGTATGCATAGTTCTGTTGTGCTACGGCGGTGGATTTGGAATAATACCTGCATTGGTGAAGGAGCGTTATCCTTCAGTCATGGCCACAGTATATGGCATAACATTGATTGCCTGGGGTGTGGGCGGAATTGTTGGACCGCAGATTGTTGCCTTTATGAAAGATAACTACCATGCAGAAGCCTCCGTTTACTCATTTTATACCGGTTTGGCACTTCTAATTATAGGTCTTTTATTTTCGCTGTTGTTAAAGAGAGTGAGGCATCAATAAGAGAACGAAAAGCCATAAAATTGGAAAAACGGACAGAAAAAGCAGGATTTTTTGGTTAAATATTTCTATTTTTGGAATATTATATTCAATCATGAAAAAAAGAAAAAAAGAAAAGCTGCCCATTGCCGAGAGAGTTGAGTCGTTTCTTGAATCACATCAGAGAGTTGTGTTGACTATCTCATTGTTACTCACTGTGTTGTTCTCATTTGCGCTTTTCAATCTGCGAATCAGCGAAGGGGGTGACGACAGTGCTTATATCAGCCGGGCGATGGATTTATTGTCCGAAGGTCGATATCCTTCATATCAGGGGCCGTTATATCCTTTTTTCCTCTCTGTGGTTTTGCTTGTCGCCGGCTTCCATCTGCCGTTGCTCAAGATAACATCGTTGCTTTTTATTGTAGCCTCGCAATATTTGCTATACAGGGCTTTGCGTAACCGTGTGAGCTATACCACCCTGTTTGCCATGTTACTTATAACCTCGGTGAACTCGTGGTATCTGTTTTTTGCCAGCCAGACATATTCGGAGGCCATGTTTATCTTTATCCAGAATCTGTTTGTCCTTCTGATTGTAAGGTTCATTAATGATGATGGTGAGCCTCAATGGCGCACCATTATTGCTGATACTACGATGATTGGAGTTGTTGTGGTGCTTGCATTTCTTAGCCGCACAGCAGGTGTTGGCCTTGCTGTTGCTGCAGTAGTAACCATGCTTGCATACCGGCGCAACAAAGAGACTCTTATATTTTCAGTTTCGGTTGTTGTGCTGATTTTGTTGTGGTTGGGAATCCGAAGTGCCGTTTGGCTCACAATCCCAAATTCGGGCAAGCAGCTGCATGAGTTGATGCAGAAGCACCCTTACGACAGTAGCGAAGGCGAGGAGACATTAACAGGCTTTGGACAGCGGTTTGCCGATAACTCAAATCTCTATCTGTCAAAGCATTTTGTTAAAATGATTGGATTTAAAGATGCTGATAATAAGGATACTAACCCAATAATTACCATTTTGTTGTATTCACTCTTTGTCTATGGAATGGTAATATCGTTCAGGCAAAACCGGACCATGTTTTTCGTGGGCGTATATATTGCCGTGATGCTTGGAATTACATTTTTTTCACTTCAAAAGTTGTGGGATCAATACCGTTTGATTATACCGTTTTTCCCTCTTATGTTACTTTTTGTATTGTATTCTGCCTGGCAATTGGTGGCCAAATTGTTGAAGGGTCGGTATTTATGGACACTTCTTTTGATTGTAGTATCAAGTTTTGCGCTGTCGGCATCGCAGTCGTTTGCCAAAGCCGATACCAAAACATTGATTAGCAACCTTAAAGGCAACAAATATGAAGGATATACTCCCGATTGGGAGAACTTTCTGAAAATGAGCGAATATGTTGGGCGCACATTAAAAGAGAGTGATTACGTGGCCTGCCGTAAACCCGATATGGCGCGGCTTTATGCCGGAGGAAAGAAGTTCTACGGTATTTTCAGGTTCGACAGTGAAGATGCCGATGAACTGCTGAATAAGCTGCGCGATAAAAAGGTGACCCATATATTACTGGCAAGTCTTAGAAAAAATCCTCAGGTGAGTAACGGTGAGGTTATCAATACTCTCCATCGTTATATGGCCTATATAGCACAGAAGTATCCCAATATTTTTATTCTCGACCATCAGATTGGCAGTACCGAACAGGCTTATCTGTTCAGAATAGACTATAGCCAGGCAGCCGTAATCCATTACAATCAACAATGATGCAACCAACCGACAAAAATCTCGACTACTTCCAGTGGGCATCTGAGAGTTGGATACGATACCGTAACTCTCATTCGTATTATTGGAACACTATTACTGACTATTGCAACTATTTCATTCATCCCGAAGATTCGGTGTTGGAGATTGGTTGTGGCACAGGTGATTTGATAGGTAAGGTGGCAGGGAGTCATAAAACCGGCATAGACTACTGCCCTGAGTTGATTAGCCAGGCCAAGACACTCTTTCCCGAAACCGGGTTTGTGGTGATGAGGGCCGAAGAGATTTCTTTGCCGACAAAGTATGATGTCATTATCCTGTCGAATTTAATTGGTGTGCTCGACGATATAGAGCATGTTTTTTTGCAGTTGCACAAGGTGAGCCATCAGCGTACCCGTATTATAGTAACATACCATAGTAATCTTTGGGAGCCGCTAATTAAAATAGCCGAATGGATAGGACTAAAACGACGTATGCCTGCCCAGAACTGGTTGTCGTCCAAAGACATAATCAACCTGCTCTCATTGGCCGGCTTCGAGACCTACCGCCATAACCGCAGCATGCTGATTCCGTTTAACATTCCGTTTATCAGTAAATTTATCAACCGGTTTGTGTCGCGTCTGCCTTTAATTCAGGTCCTAAGTCTCAATCAGTTTGTCTTTGCCCGCCCTGCACCTGAGCCATTTTCCGAAGGTTGGCAGAAACAATATTCGGTATCTGTAATTATTCCTGCCCGCAACGAGAGCGGCAATATCGAGGAGGCTGTGCTACGCGTGCCCGAGATGGGCCGGTCAACAGAGATAATATTTGTGGAAGGCAACTCAACCGACAATACCTGGAGCACAATATGCGATGTGGCCAGAAAATATTCGACAACACGAATCATCAGAACAGCGCAACAGGACGGTAAAGGGAAAGGTGATGCGGTGAGAAAAGGATTTGCCATGGCTACAGGCGATATTCTGATGATTCTTGATGCCGACCTTACCGTGATGCCCGAAGACCTTCCGAAGTTTTATAGAGCTTTGTCCACCGGAAAAGGTGAATTTATCAATGGGGTACGACTTGTTTATCCCATGGAAAAGGGAGCCATGCGAAGCCTAAATACCGTTGGTAACCATTTTTTCAGCAGCCTGTTTAGTTGGCTGATGGAACGACCTGTAAAAGATACACTTTGCGGAACAAAGGTAATGTTCAGGAAAGATTACGAGAAGTTGGCAAAAAACCGCAATTTTTTTGGCGATTTTGATCCTTTTGGCGATTTCGACCTGCTGTTTGGAGCCCATAAGCTCAACCTTAAGATTATCGACCTGCCAATCAGATATAAAGAGCGGAAATATGGAGAGACCAATATATCGAGATTCAGGCATGGTTTGCTGCTTTTGAGGATGAGTGCCTTTGCCGCTTTAAAGATAAAATTCAGATAGGAATGTGGTGTCAATTTGCTGGTTTATGCAATTTTCGCAACATTTACACTCCGATAGTTGTTTAAACGACTGAATGTAATTTTTAATTTATTCGAAATGAAACGAATAGCTGTTTTCCCGGGTTCCTTTGATCCATTCACTGTGGGACACGAAAATGTAGTTCTCAGAGGTCTTGACCTGTTCGACGAAATAATTATTGCCATAGGATATAACTCCAGCAAAAAGGATTTTTACCCTGTCGATCAGCGAAGGGAGTGGATAGATTTGGTGTTTGCCGGTTTCCCGCAGGTTAAAACCGCCAAATATCAGGGACTTACCGTCGATTTTGCAAAAGAGGCCGGGGCAACTCATATCCTTCGGGGGCTGCGTACTTCAGCCGATTTTGAATTTGAAAGAGCCATTGCACAAATCAACAAATCAATGTCGGGAGTTGACACTGTATTTTTATTAACCACACCGGAGCATACACCGGTTAACAGCTCCATAGTGCGCGACATAATACGGCACGGAGGTGATGCCTCAAAATTTATTCCCCACTCCATTCATCATCTGGTAGGGAAATAGGGTATATTAAGCAAAAAAGCACTATATTTGGGCAAAACCGGAGGTTATCAATTGTTGGTTAAAGGTCAGTTTATATGGTTTAAGTCGTTGTTGCCTGCTCTGTTGGTCGTTATTGGCACTATCGACGCATTGGCAGTACCAGCACGTCTAAGAGGCTCTGCCCCCCAATATTCAGGAATGAGTCTTGTGGTGGAGACCTATGAAGAGAATATTTCCTATACCGTAAGGCCTCTGGCTGTAATACGGGTTGATAATAAGGGACGTTTCGACTGTGAGGTTAATGTTGGCGAAGTAACACTTATCCACCTCGAGCTTGGTCAATTCAGAGCCCACATGCTGGTAGAGCCCGGTGCAGAATATCAAATTGTCCTTCCGCCTAATGTGCCGCGCCCCGATGCCGACAGGTTTAATCCCTTCTACAAGCCCGAAGATATTCTGATAGGTATTGTCAATCAGCCAAAGAACAATCTGAATAATGCTGTCAATGAGCTTGACGAGCATTACGAGAGGCTATATAACAAGAATGCGGTAGATCTTATCCGGCGACAGTATATCAGGCTTGCCGACGAAATGATTACAAGCCTCGACTCACTATCGGATAATCAGGAGACTAAGTTTTATCAAGATTACCTTTTTTACCGTAAAGCAATATTTTATTCGCTTCCCCGTAGCCGGCAGACAACAGCCGTTATAAAAAACTATTTTTCCAACAGAGAGGTGCTATACAACAATCCGGCCTACTGGGATGCAGTAAAAACAATATTTACAGGCTACCTGGACTCTTATCTTAAATCGGCCAAGGGACGTAAACTTGCGCCCGGCATGAATAGTGCCACACGGTTTGATTCATTATCAATCATATTGTCGTCGGATACCCTATTCCGCAATGTTGAGTTTAGGGAGATTCTGCTGCTCAAACATCTTTACGACGGCTTTTACTCCGGACATCTGAGTGCCGAAAAAGCAACCAGACTTCTCTCTGATGCCGTTTCTACAGCATCGCACCCACGCATTAAGGCCATCGCCCAAAGCCTTTCTCAGAGGGTCAGCCATCTTAAGCAGGGCTCTATGGCTCCGGGGTTTGTATTGCGAAACTTTAAAGGCAAAGAGGTATCGCTCGACGATTTTAAAGGTAAGTTTGTCTATCTGGCATTCCTCCATACCGAAAATTATGCCTGTCTGAAAGACTTGCCGGCACTTAACGCCATCCAGGAGAGGTTCAAGAAGGATTTGGTGGTTTTGGGTATTATTACCAACGAACAGCAGGATAATGCCGAAAACTACCTGAAAAAGAATAAGATATCATGGACTGCTTTGCCGTTCACCTATAGCCAGAAAATTGTTTTTGATTATAATATTACTGCTTTGCCATCCTATTTTCTTATTAATCCCGACGGGAAGATGTCGCTATCGCCTGCACCAAAGCCCGATGAAAGTTTTGATAAAGTCTATATCGATATTAACCAAGCCTATAAACATCAACAGATAAGATTGGAAAAACCCAAAGAGAAAACAATTTACGACCTCTTTAGGTAATGATTTTTGTCACTAAAAGGCAAAAAATATGTCGATAATGCCGGTGATACGGTAAAGATTTGATAAATTGGCATTTAATTGATACGAATATTGCTAAACCTTTGGTCAGAATATTCTTAAAATTTGCTATATTTTATTATGTTTGCACCATCTCATGAAAAGAATCTAACTATGCGATATATATTCCTGCTAATGTTCATTATATTAAATGGTATAATGAATGCTTTATCGGCTCAGCCGGAAGCCAAAATAATATCATCTTCACAGGGCATTTGTAGTCAGAGTGCCACATCGATAGATATTAAACTTACAGGCACTGCTCCTTTCAAACTTCAGTACCAGATCTATTACCAGAGTAAGCCTTCGCAACCCACCAACTACACTACCGACGGTATCTATCCCGATTTGGATCAGAAGTTAACCATCGCACACTCCATTGGCGAGAATAATGATGATGTGGCTGTTGTTAAGCTGCTGAAACTAAGAGATAAGACAATGGCAGAAAATCAATGGGTTGATATTCCTGCCGACCAGTTTCTTACCTTCCAGGTTTATAAAAAGCCGGTTCCTCAGATTACCTTGTCCGACGACAAATGCGGATATACATCGCAGCTTACTGCACTCAACAATAACCTTAAGGCACCATCCTACAAATGGGAGGCAATAGGCGGTGGTTCGGTAACTCCAACCAATGCTCTTGCCACCACTTTCACTGCTGCTGATGCCGGTGATTACTCAGTGCGCTTCACCGAAAAAAACGGTGTGTGCGAGGTAACTAAAGATATTCCCCTGTTACTGTGGGGTTATCCCAAAGGGAATATTTCGGGTAGTACCGTTATTTGTACCGATCCTCAAAATACAGATGTCAGGCAGATAACCATTGATGTGGCTTTAACAGGAAATGCACCGTTCCAATACACCCTGAGTAATGGTACAAAGCGTTCTGTGCCAACCTCAAACGATAATTTTATTCTTCAACCAGAAAAAGGTGGCGACATCTTGATTGCATCCATTACCGATGTAAATGGTTGTATTGCTCGTCCTTCGGATAGAACGGGTGTAGCCATGGTCATCGACCGAAAACCCATGCCCAATGCAGGTGCTGATGTCAATATTTGTGGTGATGTGGCTACCCTGAAGGCTTCAATCGGTAAAGCAGGCAATGTAGGCCGGTGGAGCTTTGTGAAAGCTGGCGATGGTGAGTTTGCTTCCGACCCAGGCAGCGAAGAGGTGAGAGTTAAAACCTATCATAACGGTCTGGTGGGTATGCGCTGGACAGAGACAAACAATGATGGTTCAGCCTGTTCGGCACACGATATCGCCAATATTCAGTTCGACTTGCCCGTGGCCTCGGTCAATGCAGGCCCCGACACTGTGCTGTATATGCAGAACCGGTATATCATGAAGGGGCAGCTCAAAGCCTGGGAACAGGGAGTGTGGAGTGTTGTGTCGGGCGGTAGCAGCATAAAGGGTGTTAATGATTATAATGCTGTTGTAGAGTCTCTTACAATAGGGATGCACACTTTCAGATGGACTGTTAGCAACGGGATATGTCTGCCACAGAGTGCAATGGTTGATATTGAAGTGAAAAATCTGAAGTGGCCTAATGCTTTCTCGCCCAATGGTGATGGAGTTAATGACCAGCTTGTGATTTTGGGAGCTCCGCATATTAGAAATAACGAACTGGTAGTATTCGACCAAAAAGGAAAAATTGTGTATCGCAAGGTAAACTACGAAAACAACTGGGATGGCAAAGATGCCTCCGGACATAACCTGCCTGATGGTTATTACTATTATATATTTTCAGGTGAGGATATTGCTACCATCAAGGACTCATTA
>JBDHYT010000015.1:0-16223 GCA_039811485.1 Marinilabiliaceae bacterium
GCTTTGGGAATTCTGATTTGCGAACCAGGAGCAATATTGTTACTGTCGAGAAAAGGGTTGGCAGCCATGATATCGGCAAGTGCAACCTGATATTGAACAGCAATGCGATAGAGAGTTTCACCCTCAACGATGGTGTGAATCTGATATTTTTTGTTGTCATCCTGCTTTGATGCCACACTACCGGTATTTGGCTTTTGCAACGCCGGCGTTGATGCCTCCACAGGAATACGGATAACAGAACCTTCGGCAAGTGCCTGGTCGCTACCCGGGTTGTGTTTGATTAACTGATCAACAGTAACATCATACTTTTTGCTTATGGAGTATAGCGTTTCGCCTTTCTCAACAGTGTGGTATTTGAAGCCATCGGATGCAGACTGCCTGACAGGCTGGGTGACAACACCCCCACTCTTCTGTGGTATCTTCACCAGGCTTCCCTCCTTTAATCCTTGAAGAGCCATATCTGGATTAGCATCAACAATATCCTTTTGCGGAATTCCATAAATGACACTGAGACGGTAAAAACCTTCACCTTTTTGAATCTTATGCAGAAGATATGTCTTGCCGCCTTCTACGATTTTCTCCTGCGAGGTACCGGGCATTCCAATGGCTACCAACAAGAATAACAGTACTATATAACGGCATAAATTACTCATAACTTTAAGGATTTGTGATTAATCAAACATACAAAAATAGCTAATAGCTTCAAACTGCACAACATAAAAGAGCCATGCAGTATCAAAATGTATCAGGCCGATTGCTGAAGTTATAATCGAAAACCCTATGAAGCAATTAGTTGAGTGGAATTGAGAACCATACGGTAGTCCCTTTTCTCAGTTCTGATGTTGCATTGATTTGGCCATTATGTCGTTTCACAAAATCGCGGCATACAATAAGTCCAAAACCATGACGTTTCCCCTCGGTTATGGGCTGGGAGGCACCATCATCTTCAAAAAGATAACTCACCATTTCATCGCTCATACCTTCGCCACTATCGGCAACCGATACGATAAATTCGGCATCAGTATGTCTGGCCACAACTTGAATCTTAGAGTTTTGCTTCGAGAACTTTATGGAGTTGGATATTAGATTGCGCACAATGGTCTTCAACATATTATCATCCACCAAAGCATCTATCCGACTATCACCGCTAAAATCAATTTCGATATTTTTCAACAGAGCCCATCCCTTAACATCGTCAACGGCGGCACCAATTACCGGCACCACATTTTGATGAACAGGGTTAAACCTGTCCTCACCATTTTGGTTGTTGGCCCAAAGCAGCAGATTATCCAGCAGGTAATAAACCGATGTAGTCGATTCTTTCAGATTTTTCAAAAGCCGGTTCACATCCTCGGCCGACATATCTTTCATAATAGAATATACTTCAACCAGTTGCATCAATCCACCGACAGGTCCGCGAAGGTCGTGTGCCACAATGGCCATTAGCCTGTTTTTGATATGAAGTGCATCGGCAAGTTCCATATTCATTATGGCAGTCTTCTCCTGCTCCAACGCCAACAGTTCGCGCGACCTCCGGCAGCGCTTACCCGCACGGTACATAACAATAATCATCACTGCCAATATAAGCACCAGTAGGGTAATAACCGAGGTGACAATGGCATTATTGCGTATCTGTCTGCTTTTGTCGCGATTGGCCTGTGAGAGACCTTCAATGAGAGACTGCTTTTTGTCAACCTCCACTTTTTACTGAATTACTGACAATTTATTGGAAAAACCACGCTCCTGAATCTCCTCTGTTACACCGATATACTTATCCAAACAATCCAAGTCGGGCATCAGATTTTCGAACATCCACAAAAAGGTAAAGTGCTGCTTTCCATTCAGGCTCATATCATCATACCGGCAACCCAGCGAGTCCATTATTTTGTGATATTCGGGCATCTTCTTCTGCAAAAGCAATGAGTGAGCCCTGTTTAATTGCTGAATATGAATATAATCGAATTCGGCATTGGATTGATAACGCATCGATTGCTGGATATAATATTCGGCCTTTGCTCCGTTTTTGAACTTTAGCTCAACAGTTGCAAGGCCGTTATATATATTTGAATAGGTTAGGGAATCCAGTAATTTTTCGTGTTTTAAGAGTTCTAAAAACAACTCGCGTCCTTCGATTATCGAAGCAGTGTCTTTAACCTCTATCAGATAATTTGCAATATTATACTCCACCGTCAGCCATTCTACTGTCTCCGGCTTTGTAAAATCTCTGGCATTAAGATAGTTATCGTTGGCTATAGATAGAGCACCCAATTCAAAAAGATATATTCCAAGGTTGTTGCAGGCAATAATCATTCCCATGGTGTCGCGGGGAATTGAGAAGATATTTTTGGCCAGGGTGAAGTGCCACAAGGTGGAGTCGCTCATCTCCTTACGCTGATAATTATAGGCCTTCACCAGATGAGCATACCCTAACCCGATATTATAGCCTATCTTTTCAAAACTCGCCTCAGCTGTGTTCAAATACGGCTTTGCCTCTTCTGTCTTATTATCCCACACCAGCCTATGCCCTTCCTTGTATGCCTTCACACCTACTATAAGGCATGAATTTGTGTCGAGTTTTTCGGCCGTACAAATTGAATCCCAGGAGCGGATGATAGTACCTAAGTCATTGTTTTCAAATATCTTCCTCTGCAATTCAAGTTCTATGGTATTGTTACTATTGCTACAACCCACCCAAAGGGTAGAACACAATATAAAAACCAATATCAATAACTTAAATTGCATTATTTCTTATATCTTCTATCAGATTCAACTAATTTTTATACTGAATCCAATGGATAAGGTTTCAAAAACGGCAACTTTTTTAAAATTTTTATCAACCTAATTTTTGAGGACAAGACTAAAATTCTGATCGAAACTAAGTTTACCATTAACTTTGGTTCCGTCGGTCTGCACAAATCCTTTTATCTCCACCGTCTCACCTTTCCCGATCAATTGTTCCAGATGACTGCGCGAAAGGGTCTTGCCCAGAAATTCAAATGGAATCCTAACTTTGCAGTTCTGAAAATTACTGCATCCAAATGCTGTTTTTCCTTTAACTATGGTTCCCTGCTTGCAGGACGGACAAACAAGCTCCTTATCTTCAACCTTTTGCATGACGGGCTGAAAAGAATCGTCGAGTGATATAATGGCATCAATCTTAGCTCCATCAACTTCAAAGCCTTTTATTACCGACGTCTTTCCTTTGGTGATAAGTTGTTTGAACTGGCTATCGGTAATCTTTTTGCCAAACAGCATAAACGGCACCACAGTTTTGCAACCATCCTTATAGCCGCTGCATCCCCACGCCGATTTGCCCTTCAGCATCTGCCCCTTACCGCATGCGGGACAAGCCAACGGTTTATCAGCATCATTCTCTTTGGTTGCGGTTTTTTCCGGTTTCACCTTCGGTTCGTCTTCCACTATTTCAATTGCGCCTGTCGAGTAGTCGTTCTTCACAAAATGAACCACATCAACCACCATCTGTTTAAGTTCGTCCATAAACGAAGCTACATCATATTCGCCTTTTTCAATCTCACGCAATTTCTTCTCCCACAGACCTGTTAGTTCTACCGATTTAAGCAGCTCGTTGCGTATTGAGTCGATTAGCTGAATGCCGGTGATGGTGGGTAGCAAATTTTTTTTCTGCTTGGCGACATATTTCCTGCGGAAGAGGGTTTCGATGATATTGGCACGTGTTGAAGGCCGTCCGATACCATTATCCTTCATCAGATCGCGCAACTCTTCATCCTCCACCTGCTTACCGGCAGTTTCCATTGCCCGCAAAAGTGTAGCTTCGGTGTATGGCTTAGGTGGTTGAGTCTGTTTCTCAAGTAATTGCGGTTCATGCAGACCTTGCTCCCCTTTTTCAAAAGCAGGCATTATATCATTTTCTTCTTCACCCTTGCCTTCCTCATCTTTCTCTTCTTCGCCTTGCTTTTTTTCGGGAGTCTGAAACAGCACACGCCAGCCGGGTTCAAGAATCTGTTTACCACCGGCCTTGAAATCAATTTCGGCAGCCACACCATTTACCGTAGTTGTTGCCACAGTACTATCAGGATAAAAGTTGGCAATAAAACGACGTGCAATAAGGTCGAACACAAACTTTTCGTTCCTACTGAGGCTCGGCGAAGGCTCCACACCCGTGGGTATTATGGCATGGTGGTCGGTCACCTTACTATTGTCGAATACTTTCTTGCTCTTTTTTATCTTCTCTTTCAACAGCGGTTCGGTAAACTGCCTGTAAGGTGTCAACCCTTTCATTATTCCCTCTATCTTTGGATATATGTCGTCGCTCAGGTAAGTGGTATCGACACGGGGATATGTGGTATGTTTTTTTTCGTACAGGCTTTGAATCGTATTAAGAGTCTCCTCGGCCGAAAAGCCATATTTACGGTTACACTCCACCTGGAGAGAGGTGAGGTCGAAGAGTCGCGGTGCACCCTCTTTCCCCTCTTTACGGGTGATGTCGGTTATCTCGAAGAGAGAATCTTTTATGGCGTCGAGCTCCTTTTGGCCCGCCTCGACCGACAAATAGCGACCTTTTGAGGCAGAGAAGATAACTCCTCTATATCTGGTTTTCAGTTCCCAGAAAGGCTCCGGAATAAAATTCTCTATCTCCTTGTGCCGCTGAACTATAAGTGCCAAAGTAGGAGTCTGTACCCTACCTATCGACAGCACCTGTTTATCGCGGCCATACTTTAAGGTATAGAGCCGTGTGGCGTTGATGCCAAGAAGCCAGTCACCTATGGCGCGTGAGCTGCCTGCTGCATAGAGATTATTGAAATCGTTGCCTTCCCTTAGTTTTTCGAAACCTTCGCGTATTGCCTCCTCTGTAAGCGATGAAATCCACAGCCTCTTCATCGGGCAGGTCATGCCGGCTTTCTGAAGCACCCACCGCTGTATAAGCTCCCCCTCCTGCCCGGCATCACCACAGTTAATCACCTCGTCAACTTTCTGCACCAACGAGCGGATTACGTTGAATTGCTTTTCAACACCCTTATCGCCAATGAGTTTAATGCCAAACCGCGAAGGTATTATTGGCAATGACGACAGATACCAGCGCTTCCACTCCGGCAGATAATCGTGTGGCTCTTTTAAAGTACAAAGATGGCCGAATGTCCAGGTGACATAATAGCCGTTACCTTCATAATAGCCATCACGCCGTTGTTTAGCACCAATCACATGTGCTATCTCACCCGCTACGGAAGGTTTCTCAGCTATGCAAAGTTTCATCCTTTCAACATTTTAGACCAAATTATTTTCATAAACCAAGGCAAAAAAAGCAAATTTCAAATCTAAAAAACATAATTGTACAGCGACAAATATATGGCAATCGCACAAATTTAAGAAAATAATGTCGCACTATTGGAACAAACCTATTATCTTTAGTAGTTCAAAAACCATATAAACTAATAATTATGCTAAAGAAAAAAATTGAAGAAGCTCTTATTCAACAAATTGAAAAAGAGGCATTTTCGTCGAACTTATATCTGGCCATGGCAAGCTGGGCCGAGGTAAACGGCTTCAAAGGAGTGTCGGAATGGCTGTTTGCACAAGCCGAAGAGGAGCACATGCACATGCTAAAATTCATCAAGTACACCAACGAGCGCGGCGGTCATGCTGTTATAAGTGCACTTCAGAAACCTGAAGGAACCTACCAATCGGTGGTTCAACTGTTCGACCAAGTACTTGAACATGAACGTTATGTAACAGAGTCGATAAATAAAATTGTTGAACTCTGCCTCGAGGAGAAAGACCACACCACATTTGCTTGGCTACAATGGTTTGTAAATGAGCAAATTGAAGAGGAGTCGAGTGTTCAAACCATCATCGACAACTTGAAGCTGGTTGGAAATGGCAGCCTTTATATGTTCGACCGCGACATAATGGGTACGCGCACACCTGCCGAACAGTAATTTACTGATGGCAGGGGTTTCATAATCTATGATGGAAACTACCTGCCATCATTTTTATTAAACAACAGATATCCAGATGAAAACAATATCAATGTGTGCTTCGGCAGTAATAATTCTGCTTATGGCCGGATGCAGATGTGGTGAAGAGAAGAGAGAGGCACACACCATAACTGTTGAAGTAGCAACAGCCAAAACATCAACATCATTTCAGATTTACAACGCAATAGTTATCCCCCACTTACAGAAAGAACTCAGCTTCGATATGGATGGCGAAATATCATATATTGTGGCGGAGAACAAAAAGGTGAAGAAAGATGAGCTGCTTGCCGAACTAAAAGCCGAAAAATTACAGAAAAGCTACGATTCGCTACAAAGAATCAATTCAACGCTGCTCAAAAAGCTGAAACGACACGAAAAGCTGCTTCAGATTGACGACATATCGCAACGCGAATACGAGAAGATTGAAAAAGAGTATAACACTGTAGATCAACAAATAAAGGAGCTAAAGCAACAATTTACCCAAACACGGATATTGGCACCAATGGATGGCATTACCGGCAAATCGATGGTAAGCAAAGGAGAAAACATCAAATCCGGAGAGTCGGTTGTTAGTTTTATTGGTGAAGGTGCCAACCGCATTTTCTTCTCGGTGCCGACATCGCATTTGAAGCAACTGCAAAACTCAGGCAACATTTCGTTTAGGGCAGTAAACGACGGCAACCAGATAGCTATTTCGGCAATAGAGATATTTCCTACACCAAACGGCAATATGGATATTGTGGCCCACATCGACAGCATTAACTATCAGAAATATATTGATATTTTAACTATAGAGAAACGCGGAACGATAACCGACTTTGGCAGTGGCGAACAGAAAAACGTACTTATTCCTTCGGCAGCCATTATTACTGATGCCGCCAATAAAGCCAGTTTTGTATGGGTAGTCGTAAGCAATAACACTGTGAAGCAACGAATTATAAAACCCGGAAGTATGGTGCGCGAGACCGACATTTCAATACTCGAAGGACTTGAAGGAAATGAGAAGATAGTAATAAACCCACCGGCCGAATTAAAAGAAGACCAACAAGTTACAATCAAGTAATGATTCATTTCGTTTTTTTAGGCAGGTCAAAACAGTGATTTTCAATTTTTTTCCATCAACGGTATAACCAAACTCATAAATTTCCGTATAAAGATGTAATTTTGAACATTGGTAATACAAAAATGTTGGTGATTAAATGAAATTAAGCAGATTACTATTTTTATTGGTCATAATGGCATCGCTAACAGGGTGCGCATCAAAACGATACGCTTCAAAGGCACGCAAATTCGATGAAGCGGGATTATTTGCCGATGCAGCAGAACTCTACTATCAGTCGGTATTTAAAAACCCACAAAATATTGAGGCCAAATTAGGGCTTCAACGCAACGGTCAGTTGGTTCTGATGGAGAAGCTGGCTGCTTTCAAAACCTTCTACAACAATGGAGCAGTAAAAGATGCAGTCTATGCCTATATTGATGCCGATAAATATTTCAGACAGTTGGGCGGTGTAGGCGTTAAACTGATGTTTCCGGCCGAAAACAGCTCTTATTACGAAGAGATGAAGGTCAAATATCTCGAAAAACAATATTCTGATGCTATGATGGCTCTCGATATGGAGCAGTTTGAAGCGTCGGCAAATATGTTTAAGGAGATAATTGACATCGACAATAGCTATAAAGATGCCAACGAGCACTACCAAACAGCTGTAAATGAACCTATTTACAGAAACGGACTTCAGCTTCTCGAGGGCGGACTCTACAGAAGGGCCTTTGGTATATTCTCATCGTTGATGACCTCAACATCGGGCTATAAAGATGCAGTAAAACTCAGAACAATAGCACTCGACAAAGCCACCATAACAGTAGCTGCTGCACCTTTCACCATGAAAAACAAACCGGGAAGCAATACTGCCATAATGTTTCGCACCAAAACCATTGCCGCAATCAACAACACAAAAAGTCCGTTTATTAAAATGGTGAACGACAACGGATTAAACTCGATAGGTGAGAATATGTGGAATTCATTCAACACACAATTGAATAACTACATCAAAAACAACAGGGCGAATATCAGTGCTAAAAGTGTGCTTACCTGCAATATTGTATCGGCCACCGAGAACAATGGCAATCTGAGAAAAATAGATAAGACGGGTTATCTGCAACGCGAAGTTGAATATAAAGATTCGCTGGGAGTAAAGCGCACAAGAACAGAATACGACAAGGTGAAATACTTTGAATATCAACAAGACAACTCACTTCAGTTAATTGTTGAGTTTTCACTTATCGATGTGGCAACCGGCAATGTTATTGTCAGCGACTATATATCCACCAACCAAAAATCGGCAGTTAACTACGCCAGCTATCCAGGTGAGACACAAAACCTGGTGCCTGGCTACTGGGTGTCGAAGGAAAAGGATTCAAAGGAGGATAAGATATTTAAGTCGATGAAGGAGATTGACGACCTACGTACGATGCTTAAAGCCAACAAAACCATAAAAACCATTGAAGAGCTGACCACCATGGGAATTGACGATTTAGCCACACGCATCAGCATGATTATCGAAAACTACAATCCCGAAGTATGAGGTATTTTGCAATTGTTATACCTTTAATGCTGCTGATGATGTCGTGTGGAGCAGGTAAAGGGAGCTCGAAAGCGGCAAAAATACCAAAGCCCGAATGGGTAGAGTCTCTGCCCTACAATAGTTCTTATTATCAGGCAGTTGGAATTGCACGCAAGACCGGCTCGCCACAAATCTATAGGGCGCAGGCACACGAAAATGCACTTGCCGCCATGGCCGGCCAAGTTAATGCCAATATAAGCAGCACCTCTATTCTGCATCAGGTTGAGGATAGAACCGGAGTATCCGAGACATTGATAAATTTTGTCAGGTCGCAATCCGATGAGCTGATGGAGGGTTATGAACTGATGGAGCAATGGGAGGATGAGCTTAATTACTACGAATATTACAGACTGTCGAAAATAAAATTTGCCGAGCTAAAGGCAAAACGCAAACAATCGGCTGTAAATAAGGCACGCATGCTTTATGAAGAGGGCGTTGCACTACGTCAGGATTTTAATCTTGCCGGTGCTTTTACCCGCTTTACGCTTGTATTAGATGCAATGAGTAACTACCTGGGAGATAGCGACGAAGCCGAAAATACTGAAAATGGTAATCCTGCGCGCAAAGCGATGAAGCAGCTCGACGAAATAGTGAAAGAGCTTGTAATTGCAGCTATAAGTGGCTATATAACAGCCCACAGAGGCGATATGGTTGATGCCGGGAGACTTCAATTTGTTGTTAGTGACGGTGCAAAACATGGCATAAACGCAGTTCCTGTACAATTTAAGTACTCAGGAGGCTATCTGCGCACCGATGCAGTCATCAGTAACAGCGATGGTATGGTAAACGGTGCAGTTCATCAGACAGCTGTTGCCGGGAAATATAAATTTTGCGCCACAGTTGATGTTAGAAAGATGGTGCAACAGTCAACCCCCAACCTCCTGATTCGCAAACTACTCGACCATCTATCGGGAAACAGTGCCTGCGTGCAGATTACCATCAACTGAGCGGCAATATGCAACTACCAAATATTCAGCTGTTTACAAATTCCAGAAAGGGGTATAATTTTCCATATAAGCAATCACACCATTATATCCCTCTTCGGAAATTATGGTAAGTGCATTTGCTTTGGCGCAATAGACAGCCATGTGCTCGTCAATTTCGTGAAAATCGCTGAAGTGACTGAGCATCTGCTTTGTAAGCAGGGTAGCTCTTGGTGCGTTGCGCAATACGGCTGCAACTATATTGGCTGTTTTCTGCTCAACCATCTCTTGGGGAGCCACATCAGTAACAAGCCCTGCCGCCAGTGCCTGTGCAGCTGAAAACTCATCGGCAGTAAACACCATCCGGCGTACAAAAGGCTCGCCACATTTTTTTAGTACGAATGGCAAAACGGTAGCAGGAACAATACCCATTCGCAAATCAGGAAACGTAAAAACAGCTGTTTCGGATGCTACAACAATATCGGCGCAAGCTACAATGCCTATGCCTATGCCTGATACATTATTGGGGAGTTTTGCAACAATTGGTTTCTGGGAAGAGTAGAGTGATTCAAATAACTGATAAAGTGCCTTCGAATCGGATATATTTTGTTGTTTAGTCTGTATCTTACCCTGTTTAAGCCACTTTAAGTCGGTACCGCCACAAAAATAGTCTCCTTTACCACTAAGAACTATCACCCTGCATGATGTATCGAACTCTAAGACAGCGAGGCAATACAGAATCTCGTCCACCATTCTGCGTGTTACTCTGTTATCATTTTGAGGAGTCGATAATTCGATGTTGAAAACACCGCCATTCCGGGTCAACTCAATCTCCTCAAATGAACCATAATCAGAAATTCTCATAAATGACACATTAGTTTTTTAGCATTTCTTAAAGATATGTAATAATTTTTAAATCATTCATAAAAGGATACTAAAATAATTTATGTCCAGGATAGATGGCAGACTACCATACAACAAAAAAATACTTGCAAAACTTAAATTTATCATCTATATTTTCCTCTATTTTCACTTAACTTCCAAATAATTAAGGCAATGATAAATCATAACACCCTGCTGCTCATTGTTGATCCACAAAACGATTTCTGCAATCCCCAAGGAGCCCTGTATGTGCCCGGCGCAGAAGAGGACATGAGCCATTTGGCCCGGTTTATTGATAAAAACAACGATTTTATATCGCGCATCATACTCACCCGCGATCAGCATCAGGTGATTGACATATCGCATCCGGCCTTTTGGAGCAACAACGAAGGTGCTATGCCACCACCATTTACACCTGTTTCGCTGGCCGATTTGAGGTCGCATAAGTGGATTCCGCTATTTTTCTCCGACGAAGTGGAGCATTATCTCGAACAGCTTGAGTTGCAGGGCGAGATGAGCCATGTAATATGGCCCGAACATTGCCTTGCCGGCTCGTGGGGTGCAGCATTTAATGATGATGTAATGAACGCAGTAACAACCTGGGCGCGCAAAGGCCGGTTTTATTCAATTGTGAGTAAAGGTCAAAACCCGCTTACAGAGCACTTTGGAGCAATAAGAGCAAATGTGGTCATAGCCGAAGATCCAGGCACGGAGGTAAATGAGATGCTTGTTGAGGAGTTGAAACAGGCCGACACCATAATTATTGCAGGCGAGGCACGAAGCCATTGTGTGGCCAACACACTAAAACAGATAATGGAACAACCATCGGTAAAGGGTGAGATATTATTGCTGACAGACTGTATGTCGGACGTGGCCGGTATGGGGAAGGTGGCCGACCCTATTTATGAAGAGGCAGTTGGCAGGGGTATTCGGTTTACCGATAGCGCGTCATTGTATTTGGAGCGGCTTTATGAAAGGTGAAACGGGCATCCCGTTTCCGAGACACCCGTTTACAACAACTAAACATCAAATTATCAACCCATCAATATCCAGGATTTTGATCCTTCATATCTATTTCAGTATTCAAGTTAATCTCTGTAAGTGGAATAGGGAAAAGTTCATGTTTATTGGTTTTAAAGCCGGGAATCTCTTTTGAGGCAAGTCCCCAGCGCACCAAATCCCAGTAACGCTGCCCTTCGAATGCAAGTTCAAGCTGACGCTCTTTAACTATGAAATCGAAAAGTGAACTTCCGGTAAGGCTTTCCCATGCGGTATGGTTGGAATCGCCGGCCCGCTCACGCACCAGTTTTATAAGGGGAACAGCCTGTGCATCCTTGTTATCCTTATTGTATGCCTCGGCAGCCATCAGCAACACATCGGCATAACGAATAATTTTAAACGGAGTGCTGTAGTTAACTTCAGGTACAGGTCCGGCAGTCTCTGTAGCGTAAGTCGAATACTTCAACCGGATATAGTTGAAGTATTGCGCCCAGTGAAAATCGGGATTTGAATGATCTACAACCCCACCTTTGGCCACAAAGTCGGCCTCGGAAATAACTGAACCTTCACGACGTTTCACACCGGCATCGGCATATAAGAGGTCGCCGATTTTCTTTGTAGGAACGTTAACACCCCAGCCTGAGTTGAGGCCAATAACATCAAGATTTTCGAAAGCACCTTCGCGGGGTCCCATAAGTATTACCATAAAGTTCGATTCGGCAGTACCATCCCACGGACCATCCCAGTCGTGCGAGTTCTTACTTGTGTAAAGCACTTCAAACACCGACTCTTGTCCTGCACGGTTCTGTTTCATCCAAATTGATGAATAATCGGCCTCCAGACCATACTCATGGCTATCGATTACGGTTTGCAACACCTGATGAGCCTGTGCGTACTTTTTCTCAAAAAGATACACTTTACCCAACAACGACTGAGCAGTTCCTTTTGCAATCCGATACTTTTGAAGAGCCGGAATATCGCTCTTAAGCGGCAGCACAGCTATTGCGTCAGCCAAATCTTTTTCGATGGCAGCATAAATATCGGCAACGGCTGTACGAGGTTTACTCTCTTCGGCTTTTGTTTTGGCATTGACAGTATAGTAAGGGACTGCACCCCACATAGATACCAGTTCAAAATAAGCATAAGCCCTGAAGAACTTTGCTTCGGCAACCACACGTTCCTTGTTTTCAACATCACCGATATTGTTTATCAATGCGTTGGAGGCGTTCACGATACGGTAAAGGGCGTGCCACACATCCTGTATTGCAGGGTTATCCATACCATGCGTAAGTTTGCCAATTTCCTGAAGTTTAGGCGCGTCGGCAGGGCCAGCACCACCGGTGTTTGAATCATCGGCAGGCAACACCTTTACGGCAAACAGACTCGACCAGTCGTTGTAGTTATTATATGCCACAGCAAGATAGTCGTAGATGCCGATCAATGCCTGATTGGCCTCTTCGGCAGTAACAAGGTAATTCTTGCTATCGAAACGGCCTGTTGGTTCCTTGATGAGGGCATCTTCGGAACATGCAGCCATTCCAACCATAGCAATCAGAAACAGAAACAGTTTATATGATTTTGTCTTCATAAATATTAGAATTAAAAGGTTACAGAAACACCAAACATCACCTTCTTGGTAAGCGGATACAAGCCACGGTCGATACCAAGCCGCTGGTTATCGGAACTGCCTGCCTCCGGATCCATGCCTTTATATTTGGTGAAGGTAAAATAGTCGTCCAACGACACAAACAGACGGGCTCTATCGACACTTATGGATTTAGATACTGCTTTTGGGATAGTATATCCAAGTTGTATCTGCTTGATACGCATAAACGAGCCATCGCCAACCATCAGGTCGCTCCGGTAGATATAGTCACTCTCATTGTCGGGCTTAGGCATTGATGATTTGCTACCCGGGCCTGTCCAGCGGTTGGTAAAGAAGTATTCGGGTTTATTGGCGGTTGGGCGGTCGGTTCTATACCATCCCATAAAGACGTCGTTACCCTTAACACCCTGCATAAACACATTGAAGTCGAAATTCTTATATTCAAGGTTCAACGATGCACCATAGAGCATATCGGGGTGTGGATCGCCAATCTCGGTAATGTCGGCTGATGATATCTCACCATCGCCCGAAACATCGACAACAATCACCTCTCCTGTTTGAGGATCTACGCCGTTGGTTTTGTATCCACGGAAATACCACAACGGCTTACCGGCCTCAAACCATGTAAGGTCGTAACCTCTAATGGCGGCTCCACGTATTGGAGTATCGTTAACCAGCTTAGTAACTTTATTCTTTAGAGTACTGAGGTTCAGGCCGATATTATATTTCAAGCCAAAAGAAGTTTTGTCGGAATAGCTAACCGTAAATTCCAGACCACTATTCTCAACCGTACCTCCATTGATAGAAGGCACACCGTAGTAACCGGTAGATAGTACCGGAGAATCGTCGGTAAGAAGTCCGTCGGTAATCTTTTTATAGTAGTCGAACGAGAAGTTAAGTCGGCTTTGGAGTGCATAAAGGTCGAAACCTATATCGGTCTGTTCCGATTTTTCCCATCCGAGATTTGGGTTGATAGGTTTTTCGATACGCGATCCCTGCACAAGATTTTCATTTTCATCGGGATACATAATACCTGCCGACACCCAGAACTCTCTGTCGCTGAAAGGAATAACATTGAGGATGCTACCATTCTGTCCCCAGCTGGCACGCAATTTCAACATATCAACGGCATCGATGGTCCAGAAATTCTCTTGCGAAATATTCCAACCCACAGAAACCGAGGGGAAGTTACCCCACTGATTGCCAACAGGCAGCACACTGGCACCATCACGACGCAGGGTAGCCTCAACCATATAGCGGTCTTTTAGATTGTAACTCAAACGGCCGAAATAGGAAATCTTTGTCAACTCCTCCCATTTGCCTCCTACCCTGTTAGTATTTTTTTCAACACTATAGTCATGATAAGCAAATGAACCGCCCTCTTTGGGCATCTGCGATTTAAGGTAGTAATTTGGATGTTTGAAATCTTCGTACGACATACCCACAAGACCTGTCAACTCATGCTCACCCAGTTTACGGTTGTAGGATGCGTAGTTTTCCCACAGCAGATTGCTGTATTTATCAATCCAGTCTTCAACCATATTCACCTGGTTGCTTCTCTCAACCGAGAAATAGTATTTCGGGGTCCATGCTTTACGCGACACATAGTTGAGTTCCATACCGATGCGCGATGTAAGCGAAAGTCCTTCAAAAGGTTTAAGCGTACCGTAGAAAGATGCTAACAGCTTATCCGACAACTCAGTATTATGTGTATTTTCGATAAAGGCAACCGGATTGGCAATCTCGCCCGATGCAAAACGGCTTAGTGCATAGTATTTGCCCGATTTGTTTTTCAGGAATACTGTTCCCTTATCCATCTCGCTCTGTATGGCAGGGGTAATACCCTTTTCGAGAACAGGAGTAAAAGGGTCCATCAGCAGGGCACTGTTTACTATGGAGCGATACTCATCGTCCTCAGGTAAAATATGACGCTTAGAGTGGGCAAAATTCAAATTGTTACCCACCTCAAGCCACGGTTTGACGTCACTTTTGGTGTTGACACGGAATGTATAACGCTCATAAGCGGCATTTGAGCCACCAATGGCACCATCCTGTTTGAGATAGGAGCCGGCGACAAGGTAGGTTGACTTCTCGTTTCCGCCCGAAACGCTAAGATTATGCACCTGCATTGGAGCCGATTCTGAAATTTCGTTCAGCCAGTTGGTGTCGTAGCCTTCGGTATCATTAATGGTAAGACCCGCCTCAGTCATAAACTGTCTGTACTGCGAAGCATTCATAAGTTTCATATTGGTTGAAAGATTCTGAATGCCGTATTGGAAGTCGTAATTAATCTTAGCATCGCCTTTGGAGCCGTTTTTGGTGGTAATAAGCACCACACCATTGGCACCCTCTGTACCATAAATAGCGGCCGATGCAGCATCCTTAAGAATCTCCATGGAGCTGATATCGTTGGGGCTCAAATCGTTGATAGATGTGGTTTTCATACCGTCCACAATATACAGAGGTTCGCTGTTTCCGTTAGATCCGGTACCACGCACCCTCACTTTAACGCCCGCTCCCGGAGAACCAGAGACAGGCAGCACCGAAATACCGGCAGTTTTACCTTGTATGGCATGTTCTACCCTGCCAAGCGACGATTTCTCAAGATCTTCGGATTTTACCGAAGAGATGGCGGCCGTAACCACACTTTTGCGCTGAACACCGTAACCAACCACAACAACCTCGTCGATATCGCTTAGCTGATCGGCTAGGGTAATATTGATTACCGACTGTGTACCAACCACAACCGACTGTTCGGTGAAACCCACAAAGCTGAACTGAAGTGTTGCATCAGAAGATGCGTTAATCTGATAGTTACCATCTATATCGGTAACCGTACCGCGGGTAGTACCTTTAACCACCACGTTTACTCCTGGAAGCGGAGATTTTTCGGTATCAACAACCCTACCGGTAATGGTTCGGCCCGAATCCTGGCCAAACAGAGGATTAACGGCTAAAGATAGCATCAATCCTAAGAATAAAAATTTAAAAAAGTGATCTTTGGCCTTTTTGAAATGGCCTTTTCTCATGCAATTGCACAATTTTTCCATAGTTTTGGGATCTTAATTTATTGTTTAAAGCGTGAATTAAGAAGCACCTTGCCGGTAGAACGACCAAATTTTCCCGGTTGGGTGTCTTTTTTTTAAAGTTAATCTGACTCCGGCATTATTCAGCCTGCAAGTAGAACAAGGGTCAGCCCAGAAAAGTGCACCATCAAGGCGTACTCTATTTT